>CAYGZI010000130.1:0-11696 GCA_964354245.1 uncultured Planctomycetaceae bacterium | reverse complement strand
TGTCCTGTTTCTGCTTTTCGGCCTTCGCTTGTTTGGCTTCGTTCTGCTTCTGCCCTTTGGCCTTCTCCTTCTTGCCTTTTTTTTATCGCCCATAGGGTAACTCCTTTCTGGCTTAGTCCGTTACATTTCTCCGCGAGTCCGAGTTCCGGTCATCTATGGCTATGATGCACCTCCCCCTATTCCGCGGCCAACAGGTATTCGACCGCCGAAGTGCGGTAAAACTTTACCGCATTTTCGCGGCCGAGCATGGCATTGTCAACCTGGATGCCTCATTCTGGCAAATGAGTTGCGACGAAATCGCCAGTCCCGCAGCCATGCTACACCGCACTGGGGGCCATGCTATGCCGCAATCTTTCCACCGGAGACCATGCCCCCCCAATGTCGCCCGCTCGATGGTTAGACTCTGCGACTCAAAAAACGTTCCTCTCTCGGGGCGCCGAATCTGCCGCGATTGGGCTCGACGGGCTTGACCCGGAATTCGGCACTCGTATCCCACCACCTGCGCCCCCGGCAGGGGCAGCGCGGAGGTCCTCGCGGCTGCGTCACTTATGGGTGGTTTGATGGGAATCCCAAGAAACGGTTGAGTTGATGAGACGGCGGCACTCCGGTCGATGCCAGCGGCGTAAGTTGCTGCCGCTGACAGAACAATGCGATTCTACTCCGGAAAAAGCCTGGGATCAAATCTCCCAACCCTTGATGCGGAACGAGAACGGAATTATTCGTAGGGACAGGTATTTCTCTCACTTGCCCGCCTGGGCGTTGCACTTGGGGCACAGCGGTTCCACGGTCTCATTGGTGAAGGCCACGGCGAAGGCGACGTCGCCACAACCGCTGCAACAGAGTGGCTCGAACTGCTTCAGAAGCGGGTTCCAATAGACCGTGTGTATCTTGTGCGCCTGCTTGCGGAACACCGACAAGTCCACTGCCAACACGGGCACTTCCATGCGGACCAGGACCACGGGTCGCAGGGTTGCCTCCATCGCGTACCGCTCGTCCAACTCACCGAGCTTGCGTCGCAGCTCCAGGTCAACGGCCCGTTTCGTTGCCTCGACCTTCTCCGGATCGGGCTGGGCATGGCCGCGAGCCTTTTTCTTGTCGGACTCGCGCAGCAAGGCGTGATAATAGTCGTGGAGTCGTTTGCGGTCTCGCTGGAGTCGAGCATCCATCCGATCGAGGAAGGCCGCGGCCAGATGCAGCAAACGCCGCCGCGCCACGCTTGCCGCTCGCTCGTAGCTCGAAGGGGTTGCAGCCCCCGGCCCGGGCCGCGGCTCGAGTTCCCATAACCCCAGGGGATCGGGAATCTCGACTTCGATGCCCGAGGCCGCGTTGAGCGAAAAGGTGAAACACGTCTCCCACCGGTCCTCCGAGTTGAGCGCGCAGTGAAACCACCACGTATGGTATTCGACGGCGGTTTGCCGGGCTTCCCGCAGCTTCACCTTGACGTTGAGCCAGGTAAATGCCCGACCAATCCCTTCGTCCAACTCCTTGCGCTTCAAGTAGGGGTCGCGGACGCGGAAGGCGCCGATCCGCGGTTCGGCTTCGAGCAGCCGCCCGGCCCATTCCAGGAAATCGCCCGCCAAATTGACGGAAAGCCCGGTGCCGACCGTTTCGCACGCCAGGGGGACGACGACGTCGGTCGTGCCCGCGGCGGCGGCCACCTCCGGCGGCAGCATCGCGGTTCCTTCTCGGTCGGCCGCCGGCCACTCGACCACCGCCCCACGGCGCTCCAATAGCGTCGTGGCGAAGGCGTGCAGTTGCTCGTGGATCGCGACACTCATTGGTACTCCTCCCCAAACAACGCCTCGTCAAACTGTTTGGTGCGAAGATACTCCTCCTGCGCATCCAGCAGCGACTGACCGAGGGAATCGAACGACTGCTGCAAGTCGCCGTTGTCGTGCGAACGCAGCCACAGATCGAGCACGAGCGACTCGAATTCTTCGCCGCCTTGCAGGTTGCCCAGGATCGACCCCACCTCGCCCACGACCAGCTCAAACATTCGGATTTTCTCGCCGAGCAAGTCGAGAATGCGGGCTTCCAGCGAGCCGGCGGTGCAGAGGTTGAAGATGAACACGTCGCGGGTCTGGCCGATGCGATGGATGCGGCCGACCCGCTGCTCGATCCGCATGGGGTTCCACGGCAGGTCGAAGTTTACAAGCGTGTTGGCGAACTGCAGGTTCCGGCCCTCGCCTCCAGACTCGGAGCAAAGCATTACTGGGAGCCGGTCGCGGAAGGCGGCCACGGCGGCGTCCTTCTCGTTCTTCGATTCGGTGCCCGAATACGTGGCAAAGGGGATGCCTTCGCTCGTCAATAGTTGTTGGATGTGCTCCAGCGTCTGGCGAAACGTGGCAAACACCAGCATCTTCTCGCCCCGGCTCTGCCGCAAGAGTTCGAGGAACCGTTCGTCCTTCGCCGTGCGGTCAACGCGCCGGGCCTGGTCGATCACGGGCCGCGCCGCCGGATCGTCGCCAACAATGTTCTCCAGCGACTGGGCCAGCGCCCCGACGTGGCTCCCGGCGGCCAACAGCAGCGCGCTGAGCTGCCGCCGGCCCAGCGGTGGGAGCCCTTCGCCCGCCACGGTCACCGCGGGTTGCTCCTCTGGGAAAAGATGGTCTTCCTCGGCGGTGGCGTCGTTTCCCGCCTCCTCCTCGCCGTTTCCCTCCGCCGGATGCGCGCCGCCCATCTGGGCCAAGGGGGCGCGTCGTCGCCGCAAGTAGCTGTCCAGCAGCCCGTACAACGCGGCCTCGTCGCCGTGCGGCTGCGCCAGGATCGTCTGGGCATAACGCGCCGGCAAGTCCATCTGGACTAAGCTTCGCGTGTTGCGGACCATCACCTCGCCCAAAAGCGACCGCAGCCGTTCGCGGTTGCGGGGATCGCGGGGATTGCCTCGGCGGACGTACTGCCGCTTGAAATCGGTCTCCGTCTTCAGGTGCCCAGGCTCCAGCAAGGTCAGGAGATTGTACAGTTCGAGCAAATTGTTCTGCACGGGCGTGGCGGTCAACAGAAACAGATGCCGCCGCTTCAAGGCATTCACCAGCCGCCAGTTCTGCGTGGCGCGGTTCTTGCAGTGATGGGCCTCGTCGACGATGACCAGGTCCCAGGGGACTTCGGTCACCAGTTCGGCCCGTTTGCGACTCTTGGCGAACGCCAACGAGGCGAGCACGCGATCCGCGTCTTGCCAATACTCCGGCCGATCTGCCGCACCGGTTCGCGGCGGCGTCGAGAACTCCAAGTGGAACTTCGACGAAAGCTCCTCGCGCCACTGGGACACCAAGGACGTCGGGACCAGGATGAGCACCCGCTTGGCCAGCCCCCGCAACAGGTACTCGCGCAACAACAAGCAAGCTTCGATAGTTTTGCCCAGCCCCACCTCGTCGGCCAGCAGCACCCGCCCGCGAAAACGCCGCAAGACCTTGCGGACGGTCTCTATCTGGTGGGATAGATGTTCGACCCCTGTAAGACCCTCCAGGCAGAGCAACTGGTCGAAATCCCGGAGCAGATGAAGCTGCCAATACGCCAGGTGCAAACGCAGAGGGCCTGGGTCGCCGGTCGAGAGCCCATCGGGTGGGGGCAGGGCCCGGAAGTTAATGGGTATGCCGGCGGCGGTGCGAAATGGAGCCTCCTGCCAGGTGGCCAGAGAGGCTGGGTGGACCAACGCTTTTTCTGTCATCTGGGTACTCACGATTCCATTCCTGGTCCCCAATATCAACTTCCTCCGTTCGCTCCCGAACTGATAGGAATTTTGATCGTACGCAACGCCATTGATCTTATCGTGGACGCCGATCGCTGTCGAGAACCCACGGCAAAGCCGCCTAAGGACCGGCCATTTGGATCGCCTCGCCTGCCACTTGGATCGGTTTGATCCGTTGGCCGGGCTGGCGAACCGGCGGCAGTGGTCCGGGGCACCGGGCGTCAGAATACGTTCCTTACCTGCGGCAGTCGGCCGGTCGCTGCCAAGTGATGCTAAGTCCTGGGGCGGTTGTCCGATTCTGCCATCTCGCAAATCAGAATGCCGAGCTGTTCGAACCGGAACGCAGCTAGTTCCTGCGGCTCGGAATGCGTCTCGGGTTTGAAAAACTAGCTGCGGCCCCGTTTCGACACGCCAGGCACGCGGCGACAATGCCGGCCTGACTGAGGCCGAGATCGTCCAAGAGCCCCTGGCGGTCGCCGTGCTCGATGAAGCGGTCGGGGATGCCCAGCCGGCGCACTCGGCTGGCGTCCACGCCCCGGTCGTTGGCCGCCTCCAGGACCGCGCTGCCAAACCCGCCCTGACGACATCCCTCCTCGACCGTCACGACAAACGGACACTCGGCCACCGCGCGGAGGATCGTGCGCGCGTCGAGCGGTTTGACGAAGCGGGCGTTGATCGCGCCCACGTCGAGCCCTTCGCCGCGGAGTTGCCGGGCCGCACCGATGCACGCCTCCAGCAGCGTCCCGCAGGCGACGATCATCCCGTCTTGTCCCCAAGAGATTACCTCCGCGGCGCCGAGCCCGACCGGGGCCGCCTGGCGCGGGACGGTTGCCGCTTGGGCCTTGGGATAGCGGATCGCCGTCGGGCCGTTGTGCGAGAGCGCGAACTGGAGCATCGCCGGCAGGTCGGCCGCATCGCCCGGGGCCATCACCGCCAGGTTCGGAAGGTGGCGCAAGTAGGCCAGGTCGAACATGCCGTGGTGCGTCGGTCCGTCGGGCCCCACCAACCCGGCCCGGTCCATCATCATCACCACCGGGAGGTTTTGCAGGGCGACTTCCTGGAAGAGTTGGTCGTAGCTCCGCTGCAAGAAGGTGCTGTAGACGTCGACGATCGGGCGCAAGCCGGCCTTGGCCAGGCCGGCGGCGAAGGCCACGGCGTGCGACTCGCAGATGCCCACGTCGAAGAAGCGGTTGGGAAACTCCTCGCGGACCGGCTCCAGCATATTCCCCTCGCACATCGCCGCGGTGATGGCGACCACGCGCGGGTCTTTTCGCATCTGGGCGAGGATCGCGTCGCGCGCGACCTGGGTGTAGGGCCTGGCCGAGCCGTCCTTGGGGAGCTGCACCACGGAGCCGTTCTCTCGCACGAACGGACTGGGGGCGTGGAACGACACCGGGTCTTCCTCTGCCGGTCCGAAGCCTTGCCCCTTCTTTGTCACCACGTGCAATAGGATTGGCCCCTGGACGTCCCGGACCATCTTGAGGAACTTCTGGAGTTGGCGGACGTTGTGCCCGTCCACCGGCCCGATGTAGCGGAATCCCATCTCCTCGAAGAGCATCCCGCCGAGCATCCCGGCCTTGACCGCGTCCCTCATCTGGCCCAGCAGCCGCTCCATGGAATCGCCGATCAGCGGCAGGCTGCCGAGGATTTTCTGGACTTCCGCCTTCAGGCCGCCGTACAACGAGCCCATCCGGACGCGGTCGAGATACTCGGCCAGGCCGCCGACGCGGGGACTGATCGACATCTTGTTGTCGTTGAGGATGACGATCAGCCGCTTCTTCAGCCCGCCCGCGTGGTTCATCGCCTCGAACACCGTGCCGCAACAGAAGGCCCCGTCGCCGATCACGGCCACCACGCGGCGGCCGTCGTCGGGGCGCACCAGGTCGTCGCCGCACTTGAGCCCCAGGCCCGCGGAAACGCTCGTCCCGGCGTGCCCCGTCATAAACAGGTCGTAGAGGCTCTCCTCCGGGTTGGGGTAGCCCATCAGGCCGCCGCGCGTGCGGATCGTGTCGAACTGCGCGTAGCGGCCGGTGAGCATCTTGTGGGGATACACCTGGTGGCCCGTGTCCCAGATCAGGCGGTCGCGGCTGAAATCGAACGTGGTGTGCAACGCCAGCGCCAGCTCGATCACTCCCAGGTTGGAGGCGAAATGGGCCGTGCGCGTGCCCGCCAGGCGGCAGAGGGCCTCACGCATCTCCGCGGCAAGCTGCCGGAGCTGCTTCACAGACAAGCCCTTGAGGTCCTGCGGCGAGCCGATGGTGCGAAGGAGCTTGTCCATCAGCGATTCCTCTCGAGCACGTAGCTCGCCAGCGCGTGGAGGTTGCGGGCGCGCTGGCCCAACGGCTCCAGTGCCCGGCAGGCCGCGTCAACCAACTCCTCCGCCTTGCGCGCGCTCTGGTCGACCCCAAGCAGCGTGGGGAAGGTGAGCCTGCCCTGGCCGGCATCTTTGCCGAGGCGTTTGCCGGCCGTCGCCTCGTCGCCCCGGACGTCCAAGAGGTCGTCGCTGATCTGAAAGGCGAGCCCGATCTGCCGGCCGTACTCGACCAGCGCGTCTGTGTGCCGGGCGTCCGCCCCAGCCACCAAAGCCCCCAGGCGGAGCGAGGCTTCCATCAATGCGCCGGTCTTGCGGCGGTGGTTCGATTCCAGGGCCTGAATGCCGAGGCCCAGGTGCAACCCTTCGATGTCGTCTGCCTGGCCCCCCACAAGGCGGCACGGACCGGCGGCCTCGGCAAGCGTCCGGCAGCAGGCGGCCGCCGTCTCGGGCGGTCGGACTCCCTCGGCGATGGTTTGGAAAGCGAGTGCCAGCAGGGCATCCCCCGCTAGTATGGCAATTGCCTCCCCAAATCTCTTATGGCAGGTAGGGATGCCCCGGCGCAGGTCGTCGTTGTCCATCGCCGGGAGATCGTCGTGTACGAGCGAGTAGGCGTGAACCATCTCAACCGCGCAGGCCGCAGGCATGGCGGCCTCGATCGAGCCGCCGCACGCCTCCGCAGCCCACAGCACCAGGAGCGGCCGAAGCCGCTTTCCGGGGGCCAAGAGACTGTAGCGGATCGCGTCGCGGAGCTTTCCGGGACAATCCTCCGGAAGGTCGGAGTATCCAGACAAGGCCGCGTCGATCTGGCTGCGGAGTTCTGCGGTGTTTTTCGGCAGATCTGACGTTTGGGAAACCACCGTGGATGGGGAAGATTGCGGTGAAAGCGGTGAAACCACCACCCCTCAAGCGTCCACCATTTTACCGCGGCGAGCAAGCCGGCGGCAGCCCAGTCGGGGAGTCGGGCCCATACGCTAGGCCAATCCGAAGCCGCCGCGCCCGAAACGGCACCACACAGCACGCGGTTATCGCCGTGCGTTCGGGTGCGGGAGTCTCGGCAAAACGGGCAAGCGGGCGTCATTGCCGCGATGGATACGGCTGGGCTCGCCGCGGAGAAATGGCACCCGATTGCGACTTTTAGGCCGTGGGCATTCCAGCCGGAAAACTCCACGCCGGCTTCCCAGTTTGGTGCCGGCTCGGATGATAATCGATCCAGTTGCTACACCCAGATCGGTCTAGTCCGCTTCATTCCCGCACGATTGGCTGGACCATCTCAAGCCCCTCATTCACTCAAAACAGCAAAGCTCGCCATAATGCCGAGGGCATTCTATTTACCTAATGCCTCCAAACTTTTTTCTCCGATACGGTATCCGCTGACGCGCTTTAGGCGAGCGAGGATTGCGGCACAGCGGGCTCGAATCCGCTAGTCGGGGCCATTTTTTGGGAGGACCAACGGAAATGAAGTGCTCTGGAGTGACACTGTCCATTTTGTTGGCTGTACTCGGCGGGACCATTCTTACGCTAGGACCGGCGGAGAGCCGCCAAGGCATGGCGGCTGACCTGTCCCCATTGGCCCTGCGCGCCGCGCAGGCCTCCAACGATCCCGCCCTGGGATCCCAAGAGGAAGCCTCCGTGGAAGACACGCCCGGCCATTTCGACGCCGGGCCTCTTCCCGACGACGAGTTGGCCGCGCAGAGTCCGGTCGCGCCCGAGCCGTCCACCTACCGCTTCGAGTACCCCGAAGGGAATGCCGACGACGGAGAGAACCGCCAGACGGTCTGCGATGAGAACACTGACCGAGAAGCGGCCCCGGACGCCAATGAGGATGCCCGCGAAACCGAGACGGCTGACAATGCGACGCCTTGTCGCCAGACGTCTGACCCCGAGCCGGCCGGCAGCGACGAGCCCGATGAGGGCGCGATGACCGACGAGGAGACGCCGGACGACGATATCGCCGACGACGATACCGCGGACGACGATACCTCCGAGGACGGGATGACCGACGAGGAGACGCCGGACGACGATATCGCCGACGACGAGACCGCGGACGACGATACCTCCGAGGACGGGACGACCGACGAGGAGACGCCGGACGACGATGCCGCGGACGACGATATCGCAGACGATGAGACCGCGGACGATGAAACCGACCAGATGGCGGACGATCCGACGGGCGATGAAGTGCCGGCTGAGGATGAGACGGCTGACCCCGAAATGGCCGACGACCAACCGGCCGAGGAGGAGAACCTGCAAGACGATTGCGCTGACGGCGAGGAGGCCGCTGACGGTGAAGACGACGCTGAGGGCGAGGACGATGCTGAGGGCGAGGACGGCGACGACGCGGGCGAGCCAGGAGAGGGCGAGCGCTGCGCCGGCGAAGACCAGTCGGCAATGACGGAGCCCGGACTGCCGCCCGCCCAACCCGAGGCCCCATCCGCTGAGCCGGAATTCCCGTCCGCTCAGCCCGAGGCGCCGGACGCAAGCCTCAACGCGGAGCCGGGCCCAACCCCGTACGGCGGCGATTTCGGCTGCAAGTACGGCAATCGGTACGGCTACAAGTACGGATACGAGGATGCCGACGCCTTGCAGGACCCTGCCGAGCCGCCGGCCGAGACGGCGGACGCCGACCAGCGCGAGGGGAATGGCCGGGCGACCGTCGGCCTGCTCGCCGATGTCCTCCAGCGAGTGGTGCTGCGGGCGGTCAACGGCACGGTGGGGGCGTTGTGGAACGCGTCGCGCGACCTGGCGGGGACCGAGTGGGGTACGGTGCTGCGCGGTTGGACCGGCGGGCGAGTGGTCAATCCCTGGGGACGGGTTGAGTTATGGCTCCCCCGCTAGTGGGGCCAGACCTGGAGCATTGCTCTAAGTTTCTTTCCGGCAAGAGGTTCAGGCCCAAGCGGCAACGCGCCGCTTGGGCCTTCCCGTTTTTTCGTGACCCGATCGCAAGTGCCGGCCGGCGTCCCCGGCAGTGAGCTGCCGGTCTAGTACAGACGGCCGGTCGAGCTGGGGCATTTCGAGGATTTGACGGGGTTTTCGATTGGCAAACCGGTGCCCCCCGGAATAGAATGAGCTTACTCAGAGTGTGCCAATTGTCCCCGACAATTCTGCGCGTGGACTGGGTGGCCGCTCCGGAACACGGCCCTCTCCTCGCCCTGGCTGTATCGTGCTGGAGATCCGACACATGTCCAACTCCCGTTTTCCCATTCTCTTCTGCACCGCCTGCGGCATCCTGGCCGCCGCCTTGGCGGTTGCGCCTTGCGCCGGCGCCGGCGCCGACCCGAGCCCCGAGGCCGCTCGATGGGCCCTCTACTCCCAGCCCGACGGCACCGCGCTGTTTGCCCTCGGACTGAAGGCCCCCCCGGGCCCGTCGGCCGCCCAGCGGCACGACGTCGTGGTGCTGGTCAACACGTCGGCCGCCGAGACCGGTCAGTACCGGACCGATGGCCTGGCAGCCTTAGACGCCCTGCTGAAGGGCCTCGGGCCACAGGATCGGGTCGCTCTAATGGCCGTGGACATGGACGCAGCGCCCATGACCGCGGGTCTGGTGGCCGCCAGCGGCCCGGAAATGGCCGAGGCGTTGAAGAAACTCCAGGGTCGGGCCCCCTTGGGGACCACGGACCTGGAGAAAGGGCTGGTCGCCGCGGCAGCCGCTCTTTCGGGCAGCACGGCGCCGCGGTCCATCGTCTACATCGGAGAAGGCACGAGCAAGCTGAATTTGCTGCTGCCGGATGCCTATGAACGGTTGATCGGATCGTTGGCGGACAACCGGATCGCGGTGAGCAGCCTGGCCATCGGCCCCAGCCCGGACAAGCAATTGCTCGGCTCTCTGGCCGCGAACACCGGGGGCGTGGTGTTGGAGGCCGACAAGGTTGCGGCGCAGGAGGCCGGCAAACGGCTTGCGGTCGCCGCCGACGGCACGGTTCTCTGGCCGACCCGCGCCACGTGGCCCGCCGCGTTCAGCACGGTTCTTCCCAAGCGGGTCCCGCCGCTCCGTGCGGACCGCGAGAGCATCGTGATCGGGACCGGCACGCTGAAGGCGGGGGTGCCGCTGGACGTGCAGATCGCGGTGGCCGGGCCGTCCGGCGACAAAGTGCTTTCGTGGAAGGTGACCCCGCCGGCTTCCAGCGACGAGAACGGTTACCTGCAGAAGCTGGTCGCGGCGGCCAAGCCCAGCGGGGGCCTCGCACTTCCGCTGGCGGGCTGGCACGTTCTGAAATCATTGCAGCAGGAAATCGCGATGGGGTCCCAAGGCCTGACGGAGCTGGCCCGGCAGGCCCTGAGCGCCGGCGACTCGGCCAGCGCGGAGAAGCTCGCGCGCGAGGCCCTCGCCCAGAACCCCCAGGACGACACGGCCACCGCGGTGCTGGCAGCGGCGACGGCCCGGTCCGCCCCCGGCAAGAATGGCAAAGCCGCCGGCGGCCCCGATTTAAACCTGGTCGGAAAGGCCCCCGAGGCTGCTGAGCCGGCGCCGGAGGGGAGTCTCCTGAATCAGATCGAAACCCAGCGCAAGCTGGAAGCCCAGAGAATCAACGCCGAGGTGATTGCCGCGCTCAACCAGGCCCGCAAGAACATGTCCCGCGAGCCGGATTTGGTCACCCAGGATCTGAAGCTCCAACTGGAGGCCGTCAAGCAGGCCAAGGACCTCGATCCCCAAGTCCGCGATCAGCTCAAGAATCAGATCGAAATCGTGCTCCGCGAGACGGAGCGGAGCCGCGAGGCGTTCGAGACCCGGCGCCAGCGCGATCAGGCGCTTTTGGCCAGGGCGGCCGACGAGCGGATGATCGCCGACAACCTGACCCGCGACCAGCAGAAGCTCTCCGCCCTGATGGAGCACTTCACGGCGCTGATGGCCGAGGGGCGATACCGCATCGCCGAAGACCAGGTCGCGGTCGAGGCGGAGAAACTGACGGCCGGGGACCCGGTGCCCAATCCTATCCCCACCCAGGCGATCCAGAAAGCCCGCATGGAAGGCGCGCTGGTGGAAATGCTCGCGCTCCGCATCGAGCGGCAGAAGAAGACGTGGGACACGCTGGCCATGGCCGAAAGGGCCCACGTCCCCTTCCCCGACGAGCCGCCGATCGTCTACCCGGACGCCGACACCTGGAGAATCCTCAGCGAGCGGCGGATCCGCGAATACCGCTCCATGGATCTGGCCAAGCGGGGCTCCGCCGAGCAGGCGATCCTCGACGCCCTGAATTCGCCGGTCGAAGACTTCACTTTCGACCAGGCCCCCTTGACCGACGTGATCGAGCACATCAACAAGGTCCATAAGATCAACGTCGTGCTCGACACCAAGGCCCTCGAGGACATGAGCGTCGATGTCTCGGCCACACCGATCACGCAGACCCTCAAGGGGATTTCCCTGCGGTCGGCCCTGAAGATCACGCTCGCCCAAGTGAGCCTCACCTACATCATTAAGGACGAGTGCCTCCAGATCACCACGCCCGACCGCGCCGAGAACACCTTGGTCACCAAGGTCTACCCCGTGGCCGACCTGGTATTGCCGATTCAATCGAGCGGGATGATGGGCGGCTTCGGCGGCCTGGGCGGAATGATGGGCGGCATGGGCGGCATGGGCGGCGGCATGGGCGGAATGATGGGAGGCATGGGTGGCATGGGTGGCGGCATGGGCGGCATGGGCATGGGCGGCATGGGCGGCATGGGCGGCATGGGCATGGGCGGCGGCATGTTCAATCT
>CAYGZI010000129.1:0-11697 GCA_964354245.1 uncultured Planctomycetaceae bacterium | reverse complement strand
CGCCAGGCCCTCGCCGGCGAAGACCTCACGATCTTCGGCGACGGCTCGCAGACCCGGGCCTTCTGCTACTGCGACGACATGGTCGAGGGGATCATCCGCGCGATGAACGCCCCGGACGATTTCGTGGGCCCGGTCAATTTGGGGAATCCCGAGGAATTCACGATCGCGGAGCTGGCCGGGTTGGCGATTGAGATGACGGGATCGCGGTCCAAGCTCGCGCACCGTCCGCTTCCGGCCGACGATCCCAGGCAGCGTCGGCCCGACATTTCGCTGGCCGCGAAGCGGCTCGGGTGGCAGCCCCGCATCCCCCTTCGCGACGGCCTGGAGAGGACGATCGACTGGTTCCGCTCGATCGACATGAGCCACTACCGGCCGCCGACGCCGAACTACTAGGGACCGGGGGATGACGGGGTGACGGGGTGAATGCAGCGGGATTATCTCTCCTCCAGTTGTGACCCCCTCACCTTGTCACCCCCTCACCCGTTCACCCCCTCAAGCTCCAAGGAGCGCCGCGTGAGACTAACCACCTATCAAAGCACCGCCGGCCCGCGAGTCGCGGGCCTGCGCGACGGGGCCTTGGTCGATCTGAACCAGGCCGACACGGCCGTTCCCAGTTGCATCAAGGCCCTCTTGGCCCAGGGGCCGGAAGGAATCGAGCGGGCCCGCGAAGCGATGGAGAAAGGCACGCCCATCGCCCCGGAGACGATCCGGCTCGTGGCCCCCATCCCGCGGCCCGAAAAGGTGATCTGCGTGGGCCTGAACTACGCCGACCACGCCAAGGAAGGCGGGATGGCGGTGCCCCCGGAACCGGTGATCTTCTGCAAGTTCCCCACGGCGGTCTCGACCCACGGCGACCCGATCATCCTCCCTCGCCTGAGCAAGGAAGTGGACTACGAGGCCGAGCTGGTGGTCGTCATCGGCATCGGCGGCCGGCGCATCCCCGTGGAGAGGGCCAGAGACCACGTCTCGGCCTATTGCTGCGGCAACGACGTCTCGGCCCGCGACTGGCAGCTCCGCAAGCCCGGCGGGCAGTGGCTCTTGGGCAAGTCGTTCGACACGTTCGCGCCCTTTGGCCCGGCCCTGGTCACGGCCGACGAGATTCCCGATCCCAACAACCTCAAGATCCAGTTGCGGCTCAACGACCGGGTGATGCAAGATTCCAGCACGTCGCAGTTCATCTTCCCGGTCGAGAAGCTGGTCGCCTACGTCTCGGGCGTTTGCACCCTGGCCCCGGGCGACGTGATCTTCACGGGCACGCCGGGCGGAGTGGGCTTCACGCGCAGGCCGCCGGTGTTTCTCAAGCCGGGCGACGTGGTGGAGGTCGAGATCGAGCGGATCGGCATCCTCTGCAACCCGGTGGTCGCCGAGCGACCTTGATTAGGCGGCGGACTTCCGTCGCAGCCGGAGGGCGACAATCGGCGCAATGACGGCCGACCAAATCAGCAGGCTCGCCGGCTCGGGAACGACTTCCGACGCGTGGAGCTCGGCCCTCCAACCCTCCGTCTTTCCTGAAGGGTTGACTCCCCAGCCGACGATCACCGAGCCATCGCTGGAAACGCCGTATGCCTCGCGGAGCGTCCAACCGCTCAAGTTGGCGCCTGCGGCGGTCAGTGCCCCCTGGAGGTTGAACATCCCGTAGCCATCGTACCAGACGAAGGCCGCACCCCCGGCGGCGATCTGGCCCCGGCCCACGATGACCGATCCGTCAGCCGAGACGTCCCGCGCGATGCTGTCAAAGAGGCCGCCAGGCAAGTCGCCCAATCCGACCATCCCGCCGGCCTCGGTCCAGCGGAAGGCCTCATACCCCGAAGCGGATTGGCTCTCGCCGACCACGACCGACCCGTCCGCCGAGACGGCGTGGGCCGCACTCGAGAACGCACTGCCGGGCAGGTCGCCCAGTCCGACCATGCCGGCTTGGGTCCAGCGGAACGCCTCGCGCCCGGAGGCTTGGTAACCGTTTCCGACTACGACCGACCCGTCCGCCGAGACGCCTCTAGCAACACTGTAGAAATCGCCGCCGGACAAGTCGCCCAGTCCGACCATGCCGTCGACTTGGGTCCACCGGAATGCCTCGGGGCCAGACCCCGAGGTGCCGAGCCCGACCACGACGGACCCGTCGTTCGAGACGGCCAATGCCCGGCTGCTGAATGCACCGCCGGAAAGATCACCCAGTCCCACGATGCCGCCGGACGTCCAGCGGAACGCCTCTTGTCCGGATGCCGAGTTGCCGTATCCTACGACCACGGAGCCGTCCGAGGAGAGCCCATAGCCGTAGCTTGCATACCCGCCGCCAGGCAGGTCTCCTAAGCCCGCCATGCCCCCGGGTTGCGTCCATCGAAACGCTTGGACGCCCGGGGTCGAGTAGCTGTAACCCGCTGCCGTGGATCCGTCCGCCGAAACGCCCGTAGCTAGGCTAAAGAAACCCCCGTTCGGCAGGTCGCCAAGGGGAGTAAAGACCGCTCCGTGAGCCGTCGCCACGCCAACCGCCACAAAGACCAACGCCACAGCAAATGCATGCCTCTTCATAGCTCACCTCACGCGTGTTAGAGAACAGAACCGGTAGGTACGGACAACGCTCCGCGATTGAGCCCCTTCGACGCCCCGATAGCCTGCCGACACGGTCAAGGTGTAGTTGCAGGCAAGACAGTCAGTAACGCCGACGCGACTTCGGTCGGCGGGCCCCTTGGACGAATCCCCGGTGCGAGTCTTTCGAGCCACTGCTGGGCGGCTCGAACTGGGTACATCGCCATGGTCTATCCCTCCAAGAAAACCCAATTAAACCACAGCTCCCATTTTATCCATCTTAACCCAGCCTGTCCATTTTTTCGGCAGAAGCCGTCGCAATCATCCCTTCCACAGGGGGGGAATGCGGCAGTGAATGCCATGCGCTGGTCAACCGCAGGAGCCGGTGAACCAGTACGACGGCCGCGGGGAGAAGTCCTAAACTTCGACCTGGCAAGGAAATGCGGCGAAGCGCCGGCAAAAAGCGCCGTAGCGCCGGCGAGGAGAGGCGGATTCACGTTCTCTCGTCTTCGATCTCCTGCCGCATGGCTTCCACGGCGGCGCGGAGGGCGGGAAGGTCGCGCTCGACGATTTCCCATACCCTCGCGAGCTTGATGCCCAGGTAATTGTGTACGAGGACGTTGCGGAAGCCGACGATTGTGTCCCAAGGGATTTCGGGGCGACGCGCCTTGACCGACGCGGACAACCGTTGCGCGGACTCGGCCAGAGTCTGGAGCTCGCGGAGTACGGCGCTTTGGGTCTTGCGATCGCTGAAGAAGGCATCCTTGCCTTCCGCGGTGTGGCGAAGAACCCAGTCAATGCACTCCAGGATGTGGTCCAAGTAGACGGAGTCGTCTTTCATAGGGGCACCGCCTCGGCCAGGACTCGCTTGCGAAGCGGTTCGCGCAGGGCATCCGGTTCGACAACATCGACCCGCCGTCCCAGCAATCGCTCCAGATCGACGACCAACCCGCCGGGAAACCACGGAGTGGTTGGCCCGCCAACTTCGATGAGGAAGTCCACGTCGCTTTGGGGCGTCGGATCCCCGCGCGCAAACGACCCGAACAGGGAAATCCGCCGCACTCCGTGCTTGGCCGCGATGCGTCGGATTTCCTCGCGATTCTCCGTCACGATCTCCTTCAGCGCCATGCCAAGACTCCCTCAGGTTTACCCCAATGACCCTCTTTTCTACTACTTCATTGTACCTCACCCCGTCACCCCGCCTCACCCCGTCACCGCTTCGGCCACTTCAGGTGCTTGTGCAGGAAATCGTACGTGCCCACGCCGTGGATCGCGTGCGGGCCGTTGAAGAACTCGATCTCCGTCTTGTCGCCCTGGCCGAGGTTGGCGTAGAGCCAGCGGGTCTTGGCGTATTCGGAGGCCACCCACGGGTCGATCCCCACGCCGTCGTGGTGCCCGCGCTCGACCATGAAAGGCCGCGGGAAGATCAGGTAGCTCATCTCGGCATAGTTGAACGTGTGGCCGAGGTCCCACTCGAAGATCTCGTACTCCCCGGTGTACATATAGCTGCCGGGGAAATCGACGCTCACGTTCTTGCGGACCCAGTCGTTGAAGTCGCCGGAGCAGATCGAGAGGCAGTAACCTTCCACGAGCGCCGGCACGCGCATCGCCGTCTTGCCGCCGTAGCTCAGGCCGTAGAAGCCGATCCGCGACTTATCGACAAACGGCAGGCCGCCGAGCCAGTTGACGATCTGCTGGTGCTGCGGCGTGATGATCGAGAAGAGCGTGAGCCCTAGCGGGTTGGCCTTGCGCTGGAGCGAGCGGAAGCGATCGCCGCCGCGGTAGAGGTTGTAGGGGGCGAAGGTCACGAAGCCGCGGTCGGCCAGCTCGGCGGTGAATGCCTTGTAGAATAGATAGCCGGGGATGCTCTTCTCGACCGTGTCGCGGGGCACGCCTTCCAGCCCGTGCTGGCAGACCACGCAAGGGCGTTTCTCGCCCGGCTTGATATCCTTGGGCACGCAGAGGATGCCCCAGGCGTGCAGGTCGGGCCAGACGTCGAGCACCACTTCGTAGCCGGTCCACTTGGGCTCGTCGTAGACCTTGCGGGTCTTGGGGTTGGGCGGCACAAGCGGATCGTCGATCCAGCCGATCACCTCGCGGCGGAACTGCTCGCGGTACTTCTTGGCCCCCTCGATGAACTTGTCGAACGCCTCGGGGCCCTTGCCGTAGAGCTTCTTGAGCATGAAGTCATCGCGGGCCCAACTGGAGACCCGCTCGAGGCGCTGCACGTGGTTGACCAGTTCCTCGACCTGGCGTTTCTGCCGGGCCTGCGGGTCGAAATTCTTGCGGGCGTCTTTGATAATGGAACTTGCCTTGGCCGGGTCGGGGGGCGGATAGGCCCCAGGTATCTTAATAATACCGAGTGTCCACGGGAAGTCGCCTCGCGTCAGTTGCTCAAATCGGTTCACTTCAGCGTCGACGCTGGTCTTGGTTGGCGTCCGAAGCCTTCCTGGGGCCGCGCCGGCTCTCCGCCCGGACGTCGGGACCGGCGGCCCTTGAACTGACGACACTGTGAAGTTCGTGACTCCAAGGATACGCGGCGCAATCAACCTCGCAATCTCAGCGTCGCCGAATTCCCGCAGCAGGCCGAACACGTTCCGGTAGATTGGCTCCTCCGAGACCCGCTGACGCGAATCAAAATATCCGTCCACGAAACACGAACTGATCCTAGCATCCGCCGCCGCCGCATAAAACGCGACCAGTCCGCCTTCCCCATACCCGTCCACGCCGATCGTCTCCTCTCTCCCGCCCGTTCGCCTCAGCCAGTCAGCGGCGGCGAGGACCTTTTGCACCTCGTATCCGATGACGTGCCGGCCCATCTCAAATGCTTGACGGTAGACCCACTCGCGGTGCGGCTGGTTCGTATAGCACACCAAGCGCGTGCCGGAGAAGTCGCACGAGCGGCTAATGAGCACGGGCACCAAAACGCGACAATCGTCCTGCGCCGCTATCCGAGCGGCCTGTGATTCGGACGGTAAGCCGGGCGCGAGGCCAGCAGATTGCTCCGGCGTCTGGTCCGCATCTGGAACGACCACCCAACTCGCCCGTGTCTTGCCTTTCGGCTCCAACAGCAGCCCCTCGCCGGTCACGCCTTCGAGCACCGTCCATCGGACCTGCCAGACGCGGTACTTCTCCGTCTCGGCAACCAAAGCCGGATTGTCCTCATCGCCGAATCGCTCCATGACCACCGGCACGCGCGGGTCCACCACGCCGATCATCTTCTTGAACCGCTCGCGGTTGGCCTCGACCGACTTCGTGTATGCCTCCGGCGACGAAAAGTCCCGCTTCCAGTACTTCTCTCGCGACTTGATTAACTCGGCCGTCTTGCGGTCCAAGAGCCGATGGGCCTCATCGACGATCCGCACCGAGATATCGTCGGTCCAATCGAGCACCGCCGTCCCCGGCAGCGGCTCGGGCTTCTTCTCGGCGGCCGGGATGTTCGCCGGCAGGAAAGAGAGAATCGCGAGTGCAGAGAGCAAATGGAGACGCTTCATCGGATCGTTCCTTGTTCAGGGGTTCCTGTTGGCGCTCCTGGACAATGCACGAGAAATAGTGGGACCGGCGTCTCGCCGGTCCGCATGTGCCGTTTTGCCGCGGACGGGCGAGACGCCCGTCCTACTACACGTTGCACTGCTTCTCTGAGGTCCAACGAACCCCACGGGCTGCAGCCCGTGGGCTCTACGACGGTCCCTCACCCCGCGCCGTAGCGCTGTGCCAAGGCGTGCTTCTCCTCCACGCCGATCAAGGCGTTGAACTCCTCAAACGGCATCAGCCGGTCCTCGTCGCCGAGCGTGGTGCCGTCGCGATGCAGCTTGCGGCAGACGGCCTCGATGGCCCGGGCCGCGGCAAACAGCCCGGCCAGCGGGTAGAGGATCAACTGAAAGCCCAGCTCGACGAGTTGCTCTTTGGGCAGCACGGGCGTGCGCCCGCCCTCGATCATGTTGGCCACCGCCGGCTTGGGCACGCGGCGGCCGACCTCGGCGAGCTGATCGACCGTGCCGGGGGCCTCGATGAAGCTGGCGTCCGCACCGGCATCGCGGGCCGCTTCGATCCGCGCGACCGCTTCGTCCATGCCAACGACCGCCAGGGCGTCGGTCCGAGCCACAATGAAGAAATCCCGCCCGGCCCGGGCATCGACTGCCGCCCGGATCTTCTGGATGTACTCTTCCCGGTCGATGATCCGCTTGCCGCGGAGGTGGCCGCATCGCTTGGGCCAGACCTGATCCTCCAGGAAGCAGCCGGCCGCCCCCGCGGCGATCAGCTCCCGGATCGTCCGATGGACGTTCAGCGGGTTTCCGTAGCCGGTGTCGGCATCGACGATGATCGGGATGTCCACGCTCATCGCGATCCGCCGGGCCCGCTCGATCATCTCGGTTTGCGTCAAGAGTCCCAGGTCGGGCTCGCCGATCGCCGTGGCGGCGACGGAGTATCCGGAGACAAACCCCATGCGGAATCCGGCCCGCTGGCAAATCTTGGCCGAGAGCGTGTCGTAGATTCCGGGAAAGGCGATGGAGCCGATGTCGTCGAGGATGCGGTGGATGCGGGTACGAGTCATGTCCATGTCTCCCTGCCTCGCGTGTGCCACTGCTTCGCAGAAGCAGTGCCCTCGTCAGTATGCCATCACTCCGCCACCACTGCTCCTGCGAAGCAGTGGCACATGTCCCCAAGATAACGGCTTTCCCGCGGCGGGGCAAATATGGACGGGGTGAGCGCAGTCTGCTATTAAGGTGGGGGGCGGCTGTGCCACAAGTCCGCCATTGGCAACGATCGGAGGTTTTCCATGCAGCGAGTTTCTTGTGTCCGGACGTTCACTGCGATCCTGTTGACGGCACTGTGGCTTGGCGCGGGTTTCGGCGACCCGGCCTTGGCCCAACCGGCGTCGGCCGGAAGTGCGATGGGCTTCGGCGGTGAAGGAGGGTCCTTGGGGCATCTGACTAAGATCCGCCCCGGACGCTCGGCACGGATATCGTCGGCCGCGCCGAAACGATCGAGCAATTGGGACAACCGCCGCATCCCGCCCGGCAAGACGTTCGTGCTGGCCGACATCCAGGGCCCGGGCACGATCCAGCATATATGGCTCACCTTCCCGGAGCCGGCGCCAAGTTGGCTCGGCCGAGAAGGAAACCCAAATCACTCCGAGCTGGTCCTACGCATGTACTGGGACGGGGCCAAGGAGCCCGCAGTCGAGTCGCCGGTGGGCGATTTCTTCGCCGCCGGATTCGGCCAGCGGGCGGAAGTCAATTCGGCCCCGATCGCGGTCGAAGGGGGCGACGCCTACAACTGCTACTGGCCCATGCCCTTTGCGACGTCGGCGCGGATCGAGATGGAGAATCAAAGCGAAAAAGCGCTGGGCTCGTTCTACTATCAGATCGACTACGTGAAGGAAGAGTCGCTGCCGCCCGACACGCCCTATTTCTGCGCCCAATACCGCCAGGAATTCCCCGTCCAGTCGGGCCGCGACTACCTGATTCTCGATGCGGTGGGCCGCGGCCATTACGTGGGCACCGTCTTAAGCGGCCGGGCCCGCAGCCCCAAGTGGTTCGGCGAGGGAGACGACAAGTTCTACATCGACGGCGAGAAGACCCCGAGCCTCTGGGGCACGGGCACGGAGGACTACGTGTGCAACGCCTGGGGCATGGGCACCGGCACTTATCCGTACTTCGGCGTGCCGATTCTCGAGGGCGAATGGGACATGGTGGGCTGGTACACCACGGTCTACCGCTGGCACATCCCCGATCCGGTCCGCTTCACGAAATCGCTGCAGGTGGAGATCGAAGATGCTGGTTGGATCAGCAAGGACGAGCTGAAGGAAGGGGCCAATGAGGGCTTCGTCGAGCGGAACGACGATTTCGCCACGGTGGCCTTCTGGTATCAGGTGGGCCAGCCCAAGCGGTTCACCACGCTCCCGGCGGCCAAGGACCGCAGGCTGCCGAACCTGGACGTCATCACCGAGGGCAAGGAAATGCTGAAGAGCGCCAAGAGCGGGCAGTGCGAGTTGCACCTCCAGAAGGGCTACGACTGGACGGGCGACGGGCAGTTGTTCGTCGACAACGACCAAGGCGCCGGGGCGTGGGTCGAGTTCTCATTCCCGGTCGAAAAGGAGGAGCTTCGGCAGCTCACGCTCCGCATGACGTATTCTTACGACTTCGGCATCTACCGCATTTTGTTGGACGGCCAGGAAGTCCGCGGGCCGATTGACTTCTACAGCGCCACGGTCAAGGTCAAGGAACTGAACCTCGGCCAGCGGCGGCTTTCGGCCGGGCAACACACGCTGCGTCTGGAGTGTACGGGCAAGTCTGCGCAGTCCCGCGGCGCGAAGCTGGGGATCGATTCGGTGCGGCTGCGCCAGCGATGGCTCGTGAAGCGCGAGGCGCCGAAGGACTTGTGAGCGTGCGAAGGGGACAGTCCCATTTTCGCTGCGCGAAAATCGGGACAGTCCCCCACCTCACAGTCCTCCGAGCTTCAGTGCGCTCACGGGATGACGGTCGCCGCTGCAGATCAGCCGGTCCCATACCGGCCAGAAGCCCGGATTGGCGTTGCCGTAGACGCCAGAGGTTTCGATTGTGTTGGGGATGAAGTGGATGCTGTTGTCGGCAAAGGCCACGTTGCAGCCGCTGGGGTGGAGGCTGCGCACGGTGGCCTGGTTGCTGTCGCCGTCCCAGGCGTGCATGCAGTCGAGCCTTTCGCTCGGGCCCCAGGCTTGGGCCCAGCGGATGTCGTCGGCATCGTCGTTGCAGGCGTTGGGGCCGTTGTCGTCGCCCCACGAGCCGTACGCGCAGACGATGCTGGCGCCGGCCATGCCCATGGCCCACGTGCCGCGGCGGTCGTAGGCGCTGACGCCTGCGCGGATCTCGCCGGCGATGATCGTGTTGCTGGTGCCGTCCCGAATGCCGGCCGTGTCCATGGTGGCGCTGTTGACGGCCATGACGCCGCGGCGCAGCAGGTCGCGCCATTGGGGCGAGTAGGCCCCCCTTGCGCTGACCCAGGGGTTCGCCGGATCGCTCGCCGAGCCGCCGATGAACACGTTGCCCGCGCTGGCGGCATAGTTTCCCCGGGCCCAGTTGTCGCCTTCCGAGGCCGGATCGCGGCTGGCGTAGAGGACGCGGTTATTGCCGCTGTCGGTCGGGCAGAGGAGGATGGGGATCGAGGTGCCGCGCGGCCCGCGGTTGTTGGCGTGCGAGAGCGGCACGCTGAAGTCGAAGGACCGCTGGAGCGATTGCCCCTCCACGAACGGCAGCGCGAGGACGACCCAGTTGAGCCGGAAGGCCGTGGTCTGCCCGGGGTTGTCGGCGGGATCGCAGATCATCCCGGAGGGAAACGAGTGGTTCTGGTGCTCGTAGTTCAATAGCGCCAGACAGACCTGCTTGAGGTTGTTGGAGCACTGCGTGCGCCGTCCGGCCTCGCGGGCAGCCTGCACGGCCGGCAGCAACAGCGAGATCAAGATGCCGATGATGGCAATGACCACCAGCAGCTCGACGAGCGTGAAACCTCGTCGCCCCGGCGTGCGTGTGCAAGACATCGCGTACCTCGAAAAAGCGAAGCAACGGGCAGCGCGTCGCAACGCCCGCCCTTCGATCCGTCCTCCCGCGACGGACCCTCCTAGTCCATCCTACCATCCCAGCCCCGCAAGAGGGCGAGAGCCGACCGGATTTGGACGGACGGCTTGCCACCAATTCGGAGGGTGCGGAGTGGCTCTTCTCAGGGTATAATCGTCTCGGGGAGTCCGTGGGTGCGGTGGCGTCTGGGACATGAAAGGCCGGCACATGACAAGAGTCATCGTCGATCAAACGTTGCGGACCAGGCTTCGCGACTTGAGGGAACCGCTCGAGTTGTGCGACGAGTCGGGTCGGGTGGTCGGGCATGTGTTCCCCGCCGCCGATCTGTCCGACTATGAGCCCTGGGAACCACCCGTCGCCGAAGAGGAACTCCGGCGGCGAGAGCAATCCAACGAGAAGCGCTCTACGACGGCCGAGGTCTTGACTCATTTGGAGAGCCTGTAGTGTGGCTGTTCCGAAAGCGCGCACACTGACGCGTCACGCGTCGGCACGTCGGTCCCGCGAGCCGGGCTGGCTCCGTCGGAGTTGGCCACACGCGGCGTCGATGCGGTCCCCCTTGCGATAGCGAACGGCGACCGTGATGCCCCCGCGCTCCAGCAACTCGACAAATCGCATGGCGGCCGCGGGCGAGGGCGTCCGGTAGGGAAGCCCGGCCACGGGATTGTAGGGGATGAGATTCACCAGTGCCGGGCGGCCTTTGAGCAGTGCGACCAGCCTCGCCGCGTGCTCCGGCTGGTCGTTGATCCCGGCCAGGAGCACGTACTCGAAGGTCACGCGGCGGCCGGTCTTCTCAAGGTAGTAGTCGGCGGCCTCCAGGATCGCCGCGATGCCGATCTTGCGGTTGGTGGGCACCAGGCGATTGCGGATCTCGTCGTCCGGGGCATGGAGCGACACGGCCAGATGATACTGGCAGTTGAGGTCCGCCAGGCGCCGGATGCCCTTGGGAATCCCGACGGTCGAAATCGTCACGCGCCGGGCGCTGATGCCCAGGCCGTCACGATGGGTCGCCATCTCCAGGGCCGGCAAGAGGTGATCCAGGTTCACCAGGGGCTCGCCCATCCCCATCACCACGACGTGGCTGAGCCGCTCACCGTCGGGCAGGAGCTGCTTGAGCCGCAGCATCTCTTCCACGATCTCGCCGGTGGTCAGGCTGCGGACCACGCCGTCCAGCCCGCTGGCGCAGAAAACGCATCCCATCGCGCAGCCGACCTGGGTGCTGATGCAGACGGTGCGGTGGCCCTTGTCGTCGCGCAAGAGGACGCACTCGATCCGCTGGCCGTCGGAGAGATCGAGGAGGAGTTTCTCGGTGTCGTCGGCGGCCTTCTTGCGGGCCGCCACCCGGGTGGTCCAGATGCAGAACGCCTCGGCCAGTTGTTGCCGGAGCGGTCTGGCCAGGTCGCTCATCTGGTCGAATTCAATCCCCGGCCTGGCGAAGACCCAGCGCCGCACCTGGGCCGCGCGAAAGGCGGGAAGGCCGCGATCGGTGAACCAGGGCCGCAATTGTTCAGGGGTCTGATCCAGGAGGTGCATCACGGAGGAGAAGCCCCCTCGTGTAGCGGGCGGGCTTGCCCGCCGGGTACAATTCGCACTTGCGCCCCGACACGCGGCGGGCAAGCCC
>CAYGZI010000128.1:0-11713 GCA_964354245.1 uncultured Planctomycetaceae bacterium | reverse complement strand
GCTCGTCGTGGGCCAACTGCTTCAACAGCAAGAGCGCGAGGCGATAGACGCCCAGCGAGTGCTCGAACCGCGTGTGAATCGCCGCCGGATAGACCAGCGACACCAGGCCCAACTGGCTGATCTTGGTCAGGCGGTGGAACTCCGGCGTGTCGATCAGCAAGCGGACGCGGTCGGTCAGCGGCACGTCCAGCTCGGGCGGGATCCGCACCAGTCCGCGCCGGGCATCGAGCCCTGCCACTTCCGGGATGTCGAGGATTCTGGTCATCGGCCCGTCCTCTCTGCCCGTGCAGTATAAGAACAACGCGGCGGCGGCGGCAGACGGAATCGCGCAAAACGACTTGTTGGCCAATTAAGCGTTTCCGACACGTTTTCCCCGTGCCAACCAGGCCCATCAATCCCTTGCCGCCCAACGCCTTGCGCCTGTCAATCTGCGCCCTCCCCCCCCAGTCGTGTGGCACAGAACATGCGTATTGACAAGCCCGCGTCCAACCTCGCGCCCATCGTCGTCCCCAGAAGCCCACCCTGCTGGTCAACATCCTTCCATCACTTCCCCTTCCCACCCCTTTGCACCCTTCTCACCCTTCGCACGTATCCCCCACAACCCCTTCCCCCTTCCCACTTCCCACTGCGTCCCCGACGCACCCTTTGGTCCGCTTCCAATTCTCCCCCCTTTTGATAGAATTGCCAACAGCAGGACGCCTGGAGCCCCGGTGACGCTCCGCGGCCCAGTTCCACCACCTCTTATCGTCCATCGCTCCGCGACGAGCGATAACGAGAACCGCTGGAGAACAACCTAGACCGCGTCTTGCGACGTCAGAAGCCCGGAAGGAGAAGGCAGGATTTCCGCGAAATAGGTACGATGTCCCCGGGATCCCGATGATGGTTCATCCATCTGCACAACAACCCTCCGGAGACGAATAGTGTCTACATCCGGTCGCAATCCGTTCCGCGAACCGTCTCCCATAGGACTCACGTCATGGGTAAGGACTCTTTCTTTATCCGCTTGGATCAACTCAATTCGTCGTACCTGATCCTCCTCTGCTTAGCCGGGCTCGGTATCGCGGCCGCAATCCTTTTCCACGTCGGCTTGATCGGCTGGGTCTTGGGTATCTTCGGGCGCGTCGTCCGGGCGAGCGTTCGGAAAGGCTTCCGACTCTGGGAGCGGCTGTTCGCCTGGGCCTCCTGGCCGTTATTCCTGGTCATCGTCTTAGGTTGGCTTGTTGTGGGCTGGGCGGCCGTCCGGCATCTGCCGGGCCTGACCGTCGTTTGTGCCTTGGCCCCGCTGTTCATGGGAGTAACGGCGTGCCTGGCATACATGTTCATCGACCTGGAACGGTATGAAGTCGAACGCGGCTACAAGGCCGTCTATAACCCGCTGAAGGGGCAGAATCTGGCGATGCTCCTGGTACGGTACGGTCAGCAGGTCCGCGTGCCCCTGCTGGTGGCCGCTACCGTTGGCATAATCGGCGGCTTGGCCCTGCTCAACCAGGGTCTCTACCAGACCATCGGGAGGGAGTGGTATACCGTGGGGGACGCGCAAGGAGAGCCCGGCTACGTCGATTTCCTGGCTTGTGCCCTGATCAACCTCTTGCGCGCCGTGGACCTGCTGAACCTCGCCAGCTCGCAGCATCTCCTGGAGGTCACCTACGTCCGTCAGGCCGCGTGGCCGGCGTCCATCCTGTTGGCCGTGTTCAGGATGTTTTTTACCCTGGTGTTGCTGCAACAGATCTTTGCCTCGCTCCGCCAAGGGCGACTGCTGTCCGAGACGATCACGGACCTCTGGAGCCCTCACGAGGCGATCCACGAGCGGGCGCGGAACGCGCTGCCGCAGTACGGCCCCGCTGCCATCGGGCCGCTGCTGCTTTCGCTGCGCTGCGTCACTTCCCTGACCAAGGAGCAAAGGGAGCAACTGCCGCCGATCCTGGCCGCCCTCGGGCCTGCTACCATCCCTGCCCTCGTCCGTCACCTGCACGACCCGCACGAGCACGTGCGTGCCATCGCCGTCGCAACGCTCGGCCACCTGCACGTGCGCGACACGATGCCCTTGCTGGTCCAACTCGGTCAGGATCCCAGCGACATCGTGCGGCAGAGCCTGGTCGAAGCGTTGGGAATCATCGGTGGCCCGGGCGCACAACCCGTTCGCAAGAGCCGGGGGAGAGTCCGGGTCCTGCGGTCGCCGGGACGTGGGCTCTGGCGGTTCTTCGGATCGAAGCAGCGGCCCGGGCCGCTGCCGCTACCCGACCCGATTGAGTCTGCGGTGGCGACGCTGCAAGCCGCCTTGACCGACGACTCGGTGTCGGTACGGACCCAGGCCGCCCGGGCGCTCGGCCGGATCGGACCACCCGCCACAGTGGCGGCCCCGGGCCTGATCGGTTTATTGAAGGATGGAGACGAAACGGTGCGCTGGGAGGCAGCCGAGGCTTTGGGCAAGGTCGGAGGAGCCACAGAGGCAACCGTCAACGCCCTGGTCGAACTGGTGCAGGACGCCAGCCCTCCAGTCAAGGCTTCTGCGGCGCGGGCGCTGGGGGCGCTGAAAAAGGCGGCCGCCCCCGCGGTTCACACTCTGGTTGCCCTCTTGCAGGACCGGGAAGAATCCGTCCGCGCGGCCGTGGCCGAGGCCATCGGTCAGATCGGCTGCCTGAACGAACAAGCCACCGACGACTTGGCCTTGGGCCTGGCCAGCCCGGATAACATGGTCCGCGCTCAGACGGCGGAGGCCCTGGGAACCATCGGCACGTCGGCGCAGGAGACCGCTCCGGCCCTGGTCGAGGCGGTGGCGGACCGCAACGATATGGTGCGGGCGAAGGCCGTGGAGGCCCTGGGCAAGATCGGTGAAGCCGCGGCGGGGGTCGCCGTGCCCAGCTTGGTGCGGGCACTAAAGGATCAAGACAACTGGGTGAGTTCCCTGGCTGCGGAAGCCTTGGGCCAAATGGGAGAGTCGGCCGACGGGGCGATTCCCGCCTTGATCCACTCGCTAAGTCATATCAATCCCCAGGTGCGCGCCAATGCGGCGGAGGCGCTCGGCAAGATGGGTATGGTTGCGGCCGGATCGCCGCCGGCACTGGAAAAAGCCTGCCAGGATAGCGACGGGGGCGTGCGCAGCCAGGCCATCCGCGCTTTGAGCACGATTGGCTTGCCGACGACCGCTTCAAAGCAAGCGGTGCTGGCCGGGTTGCACGACGCCGATGCGCAGGTGCGGGCCGCTGCCGTGGAGGCCGTGGGTGAGTGGGGTGAGCCGAATGAAGCGGCCCTGAGCGGTTTGTTCGCCTTGCTGGAAGATCCAAACGACCAGGTGAAGGTGCAGGTGACCAAGGTCCTGCCCAAGCTGGCCGGCGCGACCCCGGTCGTCATCGACGCCTTGTGCCGCCGGCTGCTGGAAGACGACAGCGTTTGGGTTCAGGCCCACGCCGCGCTGGCCCTAAGCAAGCTCGGCCCCGCGGCCGCGACGGCGGGAGGGCCTTTGCTCCGCGCCACCCAGACGGGGGAAGTGAGCGTGCGCGAACAGGCCATGCGGGCCATCGCCATGATTCAGCCCCCTGAGAGCATGACGGCGTTGGCCGCGGGTCTCAAGGATGCCAGCGGCGAAATCCGCAAAGTGGCATCGGCAGGCCTGATGAAAGCTGCGGAGATTCCGCCCGACGTCGTTCCCGGCCTGATCGATGCGCTGCGTGATCCCGAAGTTCACGTGCGGGCCAACGCCGCCCACGTCCTGGGCCGGCTCGATGCCTTACCCGCCGACGCCATCCCCCTGTTGATCGCTTGTACGGCCGATCCCAGCGACGGCTTGCGGATGAACGCGGCGATGGCGCTGAAGCTGGCTCCCGCGGGCGCAGCCGGCGAGGCCATGCAGCGCCTGGTCGAGGATGCCAATGTGCGCATCCGCTTGATCGCTGCCAGCGTCCTTCTCCGCGTAGACCCAGCCAACGCCAAGGCGGGCGCCGCCGTCGTGGAGGCCCTGAGCGACCCCGCCGTAGGGCTGCGCAAAGCGGCGCTGCAACTGGTCGAGTCCCTCGGCCCCAGCGGCGCCGCCTTCCTCGATACGCTCAGGCAGCGCGCCGGGCTGGAGGAGCCGGAAGTGCGGGATGCTGTGGTCCGCCTCGTCGGACGGCTCGACTCCCAAGTCAGGGCGGACCCGCAGCCGGTCGCCATCCCCTGAAGGCACCGCGGAGACGCTGGTGTTTCCTTGGGACAGTCCCCTTCGCCAATGCAAGACAAGCGGTCTTCGCCGCCCCCACCCCTGGCATCCGTCCGCCGACCCGCATGGCACACGGTGGCGACTCATCTGCATGCCGAGAGGGCGAGATGCCGGGCATGCGCGAAATGCGACTTCACATTGCCCGATGAGTCCGCCAATCCTGGGCCAATTCATATGTCCCACGTGGTCTGAAACACTACAGGATCATTTCATGGTGCTCGGGGAGGGGCGGGGTGGCCGGTTACCTCACCTTGCCAAGGTCTTCAGCCGTGAACCTGAATGTCCAAGCTTGTCCAGGCAGGCGGAACTGCCGAGACAACGATGTCGGTGCCGGCCTAAGCGCGGGTCAGTACTTTCCCGGGGAAAGTCCCCGGTCACGCGCCGGAAATTCCAAGAGTCAACGTGAAAACGCGGAGTATTGACTCTCCGGCGGCGGGTGTGGATCCGAGGAAACTCGGCCAACGCCGACGCTACCGATCTGGAAGCCTTGGCACGCGTGTCCCGCGCAGACCGAGTGACGGACGCGATGGGAAAATTGCTCAGCAAGCTCGGCTTGGCCCGCCGGGGGCATACGTTCTATGCCCTCCGTCATACCTTTGAGACAATCGGAGGCGATTCGCGCGACCAAGTGGCGGTGGACGCCATCATGGGGCATTCACGCGATGACATGGCCAGCGTGTACCGTGAGCGGATCGGCGATGATCGCCTTCGGGCGGTTGTGGAACATGTGCGGCAGTGGCTCATGGAATGTTGACGATAGCAACACGGCAGTCCGTGAGATGGCGCCCCCCTCCAGGATGATGCACTTACATCACGATGTGAAAACCGCGGTCTAGCCGGGCTTTCAAGCGCTTTCGGAGTGTAGGAGTTGCGCGAGGACCGGCCGCTGGGCACGGATATGCAGTGCGAGGGCTTCGCGAGCGCGTGCCCAATGCTGTCCGATCAACGCCTCGAGGATGTCGCGATGCTGGGCGGCCATCTCCGCCACGACGTGCGCCTCGGGAGCGGCATAGTCGAATGCCGAAGTATGGTAGGTCGCCGTGTGCTGCCGGAAAAAGTTGCGGATATACCGATTGCCCGACTTCGCGATCAGGTAATCGTGGAGGCGATTGTCCAAACGTGGCGACTGGCCTTCATCGACCGGTGCATTGCCTTCCAGCATCGGCACAAGGTCCGCGGGGCATATGTGTGATCGGGCCAGGTCAAGAGCTTTCAACTCGAGGACCTCGCGAACATCGAGATAGGCGACCACGTCGTCCTCTTGGATGGGATGCACAACCCAGCCGCGGCGCGGGATATGCTCAATCAGGCCGGCTCCCGCCAGTCGGCTCAGCGATTGGCGAATGACGGAACGCCCTACTTGGTGTTTCTCGGCAAGGGCCTCCTCGCGGAGATGGACCGGTCCACGCTGCAGGCTGGCGAGCATCACCTCACGAATGAGGATGCGATCCCAGTCCTGGGTTGTCGGCGGAGGTTGGGCGGCGCGGAACTTCTGAGGCGCTTTCTTCTTTCCCGGAACCAGCGCCAAACGGCCGTTGGGCAGTTTCTCGATGCAGCCATCGGTCAGCAACTGTGCGACCGCACCACGGACAGGCGTCAGGCTGACGCCGTAATGTTTGGCCAGCGCCGGTAGGCTCACCGTGCAGGGCAGGCGCACTCCGGAGCGAATCCGCCCCCGAAGGTCCTCGGCGATGTAGTCTGTCAACTCCATGAACGCAGTCTCACGCGGAAGCCCCCCGGTCCAGGGGGTTGGGCCGCCTTCGCCGCCGAATCCATCGTCTCCAATTTGAGCAGCACCCATTGACTTTGTCAACAATAGCATTATACTGCGGTGGTAGCTTTTGTCAACAAAAATAAGTTATAGGCTTCTGGCGTGTTTGCGGCAGATGGGCCCAGGACCAGCAAACGAAGGTGGAGAAAGAACGCATGAATCTCATTCTCGACCCCGGTCTCTTGAAAGCAGCGCGAGCCGCACTGAACTTCCGCAATCAGGCTTTCATCGACGGCAAGTACTGCCCTAGCGCCAGCGGCAAGACCTACACGTCGGTTAATCCAGCCAATGGGAAACCGCTGGCCGAGATCGCCGACTGTGGGCCTGAAGACGTCGAGGCGGCGGTCCGGGCGGCACGCCGGGCCTTTCAGAGCGGAGTTTGGTCCAAGCTGAAGCCCGGCGACCGCAAGCACGTGATGCTGAAGTTCGTCGAGTTGCTGGAGAAGAACGCCCTGGAAATCGCGTTGTTGGATTGCCTGGACGCCGGCAAGCCGATCTGCGACTGCGTCAATATCGACATTCCCGACACGATCCATTGCATCCGCTGGCACGCCGAGTTGATCGACAAGCTCTACGAGCGCACCTCGCCCTCGGGGCCGGATGTGGTGTCGATGATCGTGCGCGAGCCGATCGGAGTGGTGGCCTGCATTCTGCCCTGGAACTTCCCGATCCAGATGCTCGCCTGGAAGATCGGCCCGGCGTTGGCAGCGGGCAATAGCGTGGTGCTCAAGCCGGCACGGCAGACTGCGCTCAGTGCGATCCGCACGGCCGAGATCGCCGCCGAAGCCGGCATACCGGATGGGGTGTTCAATGTCGTGCCGGGCGCCGGGTCGATTCTTGGACCAGCGCTATGCCGGCACATGGACGTGGATATGGCGGCCTTCACCGGATCGACCAGTGTTGGCCGCGACTTGCTCCGCTACTCGGCCGAGTCCAATCTCAAGCGGATCATTCTGGAATTGGGCGGCAAGAACCCACAGGTGGTGCTGGCCGACGCCGACCTCGACAACGCCGCGCCGCATGTGGTGAACGCCGCCTTCTGGAACATGGGCGAGAATTGTAGCGCCGGTTCACGGCTGATTGTGCATCGCCAGGTGAAAGATGCGCTGCTGGAAAAGGTGCTCGCGCTGACCGCGGCCTGGACGGTGGGCGATCCGCTGGATCCCAGCACGCGCGTCGGGCCGCTTATCGAGCGGGCTCACATGCAGACGGTGTTGGGTTACATCGAAGAAGGCAAGCACGAGGGGGCCCGACTTGTGACGGGAGGCCGTCAGGTGCTGCAGGAAACCGGCGGCTATTTCGTGGAGCCCACGATCTTCGATGAGGCGACCAATGCGATGAAGATCGCCCGCGAGGAAATCTTCGGTCCCGTGTTGGCTGTCATCCCGGTCGACACCGACGCGGAAGCGATCGCCGTTGCCAACGACACGAACTACGGGCTCGCCGCCTCGCTGCACACCCGCGACATCGCCAAGGCGCACCGGTTTGCTCGCGAAATTCGCGCCGGCGTGGTGGCCGTCAATTGCTTTGGCGAGGGCGATCTGACCACGCCTTTCGGCGGCTTCAAGGAATCGGGCTTCTTCGGCCGCGACAAGTCGTCGTACGCCCAAGAGCAATATACCGAACTGAAGACCGTCTGGATTCAACTCTGACCCGAAGACTGCCTGGGGAACCCACATGAATGCCAAATCGACAAGCCGATCCAAGGATTCCTTCCGCGGCGTGTTCGTTGCGCTCGTGACGCCGATGACGGCCGACGAGGAGATTGACTTGCCGAAGCTAGCCGAATTAGCCGACCACTTGATTCGCCAAGGCGTCCACGGCCTAGTGCCACTGGGAAGCACGGGCGAGTACTATGCGTTGACGCCCGACGAACGCCGGGCGGTCCTGCAGACCGTCTTGGACGCCGCGCGGGGCCGCGTGCCCGTGGTGGCGGGCACCAACGCCGGCTCGACCCGCGATGTGATCCACTACTGCCGGCAGGCGGAGCAGATGGGCGCCGCCGGGGTGCTGCTGGCGCCCCCTTACTACTCGCTGCCCACTCCGGATGAACTCTTCGAGCACTTCCGCGCGGTCGACGACGCGATCGGCATTCCGATCATGCTCTACAATTATCCGGGCCGGACGGGCGTCGACATGCGGCCGGACTTCATCGAGCGGCTGGCGACGCTCCGCAACGTGCGGTACGTGAAGGAGAGCACCGGGGAGATGCCGCGGATCACCGAACTGCTGCGCCGTTGCGGCGACAGCCTCGGCGTGTTCTGTGGTTGCGACACCATCGCGCTGGAAAGTCTGATGGTCGGCGCCATCGGCTGGGTCGGCGGCGTCGCCAACGTCCTGCCCGCTTCGCACACGAAGCTCTACGAACTGGTCGTCGAGAAGAAGGATTATCCCGCCGCACGCAAGCTGTTCTTCGAGATGCTGCCTACTTTGGAATTGATGGAAGGGGGCGGCAAGTACACGCAATGGGTCAAGTCGGCGTGCGGGCTGATGGGCTACGAGTGCGGCCCGCCGCGCCGTCCGCTCGGCCCGGCAACCAAGTCGGAACGCACTCAACTGCGTGAAGCCTTGCGTCAGACGGCCGAAGGCCGCCGAACCTGCTAGGAGCCTGTCGCAATGAGACTGGAATCCATTCAAAGTGAATTACAGCGGGCCGGACTCGACGGTTGGCTGTTTTTCGACCACCACCACCGCGATCCCCTGGCGTACAGGATATTGGGTTTGCCAACGACCAGCCACGTCACCCGGCGCTGGTACTACTTCATTCCCTCCCGGGGCGAACCGCGGGCTCTGGTGCATGGGGTAGAGCCCCATGTGCTCGACGCCCTGCCCGGACCCAAGACCGTCTACGCCCGCTGGCAGGAGCAGCAAACCGGGCTGCGTGGCATCTTGGGCGGTGCCCAACGGGTGGCTATGCAATACTCGCCGCAATGTGTGGTTCCTTACGTGGCCAATGTTGATGCCGGCACGGTCGAGTTGATGCGCGGTTTGGGTGTGGAAGTCGTTAGCGCGGCAGAGCTGATCCAGGTGTTCGAGGCCTGTTGGACGCCGGCGATGGTAGAGATGCACCTGGATGCAGGCCGCCGGGTGGATCGAATTCGCGCGGAAGCCTTCGAGCTTGTGCGTCGCGAGACTCGCGCTGGCAGCGCGATTGACGAATTCGCGGTGCAGCAGTTCATCATGGGCCGTTTCGCGGAAGCCGGCCTGATCACCTACTCTCCGCCGATCGTCGGCGTCAACGCCAACGCGTCGGATCCGCACTACTGCCCTGGGCGAGTCGGTAGCGCCTCGATACAGCGCGGCGATCTGATACTGCTCGACCTCTGGGCGAAGCTCGACGACCCACAGGCCGTCTACTACGATATTACCTGGATGGCATACTGCGGCGACGATCCGCCTCAGCGGATAAGCGAGGTGTTTAATGTAGTAATTGGCGCCAGAGATGCGGGCATACTCGCGGTCCAGCAGGCGGCTGCCGCGGGGCGAACCCTGCGCGGCTTCGAGGTAGACGATGTTGTGCGCGGCTTCATCGCGGCCCGCGAATTCGGCGAGTTCTTCCGACACCGCACCGGCCATTCGATCGGCCACGAAGTTCATGGAGTGGGCGCCAACATAGACAATTATGAGACGCATGACGAGCGTACGATCATCCCTGACACGTGCTTCTCGATCGAGCCGGGCATCTATTTGCCTCAATTCGGAATTCGGTCGGAGGTGGATGTGCTGGTTGAAGAGCGCGCAGCCCGCGTCACCGGAGAGATCCAAACGGAGCTGGTATTGCTTTGACCGACGGTCCTTTGGCAGAAGGAGACCTGACCACGGTGGCGTTCACTCGCGCCGAGCTGAAGCAACACGACCTCGAGTCGTTCGGTTTGCTGGCAACCCTCTGGAATGTCCGCCCCGAAGATCGGGACGCAGCCAAATGAAATGAACAACGGAAAGGATCACTGCCATGAGTAAACGCATGAATCTGAACCGCCGGCACTTCTTGCTGGCCACGGGCGAAAGGGCAGCTACGCTCGTGGCCGCATCTGCCTGGGCGCCGGCAATACTCGCTAGCGAATCCCCGGCCAAAACGATCGGTATTGGCTGCATCGGCCTGGGGACTCGCGGCGGCGACCTCATCAACGCGGTCGTCCATTGCGACGACGTGAAGGTGACCGCAGTGTGCGACGTGTATGGGCCGCATCGCCAGAAAGGCATCGAGCGCAGCCGCAATCCCGAGGTGAAGGCTTATGTGGATTACCGGGAACTCCTGGCCGATCCGAACGTGGACGCGGTGGTCATCGGCACACCCGATCATTGGCATTGCCAAATGGTGCTCGACGCAGCGAAGGCGGGCAAAGACATCTACTGCGAGAAGGGATTTGCGCGCACGCTGGGCGAAGCCAAGCTGATGCGGGACGCCCTTAAGAAGAGCGGGGTCGTGTTCCAGTTAGGCCACCACGCTCGGCAGTCCCAATGTGCCTTGCAGGCGAAGGAACTGCTGGCACAGGACATTCTCGGGCCGATCACTTTGGTGCGCACGGGCCGCTTTAAGTCCACCGAGCCCGAGCATCCCAATTGGCGTTGGTACGGCTATTACGACAAATGGGAGCGGCCGGACCCGGCGAAGGTGGCAAAGGATTTGAATTGGGACCTCTGGCTGGGGCCGGCGCCCAAGATACCATGGAACGAACGCCACTTCTGGCATTGGCGATGCTATTGGGCCTATGGCACCGGCTATGCCGGAGACCTTCTGTCGCACGAGATGGACTTCGTGCAGTATCTCCTTGGTCACGGCGTCCCAAACACCTGCAGTTGCGTAGGCTTGCTCTCGCTGCTTAAGGACGATCGCGAAGTTCCGGACACTTGGTCAGCAACCTACGAATTCGAGAAGCTCGGCCGGACAGTCACCTTTACCGGAAGCATGAACACCGGGCAGACGAAGCAGCCCGTGGAAATCTGTGGTCGAGACGCCACGTTGCGATTCGACGACATCGCACATAACGTGACGCGATTCCAAGTCCTCCCCGAAGAGCACAACACTCGCCCGAACCTGCCCAAGGGCTACGACTGGCGCGCGACCCCGAAGCAGCCTGATCACATGCAGGACTGGTTGAATTGCATCCGCAGCCGCGGCACCCCCAAGTGTTCGACGGATGAGGCGTTCATCGAAACGGCGACGTTCCTTATGTCACTGGTATCGTATCAGCAGAGACGCGTGGTACGCTGGGATTCAACGCGGGAAGAGATCGTCTAGGGGCAACGCAAGACAACAAGTAGAACGAAGTCAGGCACAACCATGAAACAACCGAGACCGCTCCATGCCATCCTGCTGCTCCTCGTCGCCGCGCTAGCGATGCACCCGTCCACCGCCGGCGCACAGCCGAAGAAGCTCAAAGTCTTCATCCTCGCCGGACAGTCGAACATGGAAGGACCGGCGAGCGTCAACACCTTTGATTACATCGGCGACGACCCGGCGACCGCGCCGATGCTCAAGATGATGCGGAGTGCCGACAGGAAGCCAGCGGTGTGCGATGGTGCTTGGATTTCGTATCTGACCGGAGCCAACGAGAAGAACTTCGAACTCGCCGGCAAACTGACAGCAGGATATGGGTCGATGTGGGGACAGGACCCCACGAAGCCCGGCGACAAGATCGGGCCGGAGTTCACCTACGGCCTCACCATGGACTCGGCGTTGGACGAGCCGGTGCTCATCATCAAGGCGGCGTGGGGCGGCAAGAGCCTGCACACGGATTTCCGCC
>CAYGZI010000127.1:0-11768 GCA_964354245.1 uncultured Planctomycetaceae bacterium | reverse complement strand
GAGCGCCGGAATGTGCCCGAGCATCCGCTGGAGGCGCATGTCCTGCCAACTGCTGGACGCTTCCACCTTGCCGCTGACGTGGAAGGCCCGCACCCCGAGATCGTCGGTAACGGCGACCGAGGCGTTCATACCCTCGCCGACGTAAAGGACGTTGGTCGGGAGAACCCTGGTCGCCAGATAGCGGCCATAGGCGACCAGCCCCGCAGGGATCTCGGGCACGCTCCAGGCCAGCAAGGCCGCAAGCCCGGTCGAGGCCGCCAACCCGAGCGCTCCCGCGATCCTCAGCGCGGGCCGCTTGGGTCCGGTCGGGGACGTGGCTCTTGCCCAAAGCGGCCGGAGGGCCGGCGCCAGCATCAGAAGCCCGGCAACGGCCGACAGCCCGATGAGCAGCCGCTGGCTCTGCTGCGTGCCCACCCAACCGATCAGAATCATGCTGAAGCCGATCGCGCCAACGATCGCGCCGACCGTGTTGGCCGCATAGACGCCGCCGACCAGTCGCCCCGGGTCCTGACCCCGCGAGGCGACGGCGGCCAGCGCCAGCGGAAAACTCGCGCCCCACAGGCAGGCCGCCGGCAGGACGGCCCAGAGGCACCGCACCAGGTCCAACTGGAAGTTGAACCACAAGCTCGTGGACAGCGACGGGTCGATCGGCCAATAAGGCAGGGAATCGGCGAGCATGTAGGCGGTCCAAGCGATCGCGGCGGTCAGGAGCATCTGACAACAGCCCAGCGCGATCCGCGGCCGAACGGTCCCGCGCGACAGAAACGACCCGGCGCTGCTGCCGATCCCCAGCCCCAGCAGGAACACGGCCAAGATGATGGAAAACGTGTAAACCGTCCCGCCCAGCAAGAGCGACAGAAGGCGAGTCCAGATCACCTCGGCGCCCAGCGCGCAGAGCCCCGACAGGGCGATCGCGACGTACACCGCCCAGGAGCCGGGCGCGCGCAGATCGCGGCCGTGCGCGGGCCCGGCGGCGGGCCCGCGGTGCGGCGTCAGGGCCGCAAGGCCGAGTCCGGTCAAAGCCACGGCCCCGTTGATCGCCGCTGCGACGTAGGTTGCCGTGGCCATGTCGTGGACCCGCAGCAGATAGAAGCCCGCCAGAAGACAACCGGACACGGCCCCGGCGATGTTCCCGCCGTAGAAGAGCCCCAGCCACGAAATGCCTTGCGGCGTGGTCTCGATCCACCGGGCAACCGCCGGCAGGGTTGCGCCCATCAGCAACGTGGGCGGCAGCAAGCAGACGGCGCAGACCGCCCCGCGCAGCAAGATCCCCGGCAGCCCGTGCCCGACGCTCGCCGTGTACACGCGATCGACGTAGGGCATGCCGAACAACACCGCGATCCCAATGACCCCGATCCCCAATTCGAGCAGCGCATAAACGCGCAAGGGATGGTGCCGCGGAGAGATGATGCGAGGCAAGGCAAGGCTGCCCAGACACATTCCGCCCATGAAGGTTCCCAGCAGCACGCCCAGCGAGACCGCGGAGGACCCGATCACCAGTTGGAGCAACTGGAACCAGACGATTTCGTACACCAGCGCAGCACAACCGCTGCCGACGAACAACACCAGCAACAGCGGCAGGAACCGGGGCCCCGGGGGAAGACTGGTAGGTTGATCGGAATTGCGCTGGGTCATGTCGTGGCAGCCAGTCCTGGAGGGAAGTGGATCGTCTGATTGGGGGCGAAACGCCGGGCGTTGACGAGATATTTCGGCTACGGCCGCGCAGCATCGACGCTCGGAAGTCAATCCGGTCCTGGCGCGGGGCCGGTGCGGCCTCCTCCCTGAAACACCGGCGACTGCCCCGGCGGACCGCCTTCCATCATAGGATTCCGGCCGCCCATAGGCCCAGGCCCCCCGTCGGGGAATGACGGGGGCAATGGGCCTTGCGGCGGACCGGTTTCGGCCGGTCCGCCGCGGCCCACGGCCGAGCCCTGATCCCCGAACGGACCCTGCGTTGGGGCGGCTGGCGCCGATCCGGGGGGGCTCAGTCCCGTGCCTTCGTATGCCATCGGGCTCGGCGGCAACTCGGCAAGACATAGTTCGCCGGCGACGCCCCCGGCCTACGCCTCCATACCCGAGAACGGTCGTCCCTGCCCAAACGGGCCCTGCGGCTTGCCCACCGGCTGCAGGGCGTTCGCACCCGCCGCCAGGACGCCGCAGACAACCGCAACACTCAGCGCCCTGACGATGAAACGGCGATCGTGGCCGCTGGCATCCATTCGAGCCATAGCACCCTTCGCCCTAGTCAATTGGGCCGCGATGGAGCGGCTTCCAGGTCGAGCTTTTTGGCCAGTCGCTCGGCCTCTTGCTTGTCGATGGCGCCGTCCTTGTTGGTGTCGGCGAGCCGGATGAGGAACTGCATCGACCTGGGCAGCTCGTCTTTGGTGACCTTGCCGTCGCCGTTGGCGTCCCGGGCCATGATCCGCTCTGCGAGGCTTCGGCCGCCGCGCTCGCTGCCGCCGAAGGGAGGACCTCCGAACGGCGGTCCGCCGCGGCCGCCCCCGAAACCCGGAAACTGAGGCGGCCAACCGATCTCCTCGGATCTCAGCTTGCCGTCCTTGTTCTTATCGAGGTTTTTAAGCGACTGCGGAGCGGCTTTGATCTCGTCGGCCGAGAGCTTGCCGTCCTTGTTCGTGTCCAGCGCGTCCATTAGGGCGAACATCGGCGGGGCAAAGCCCTCCGGGCCCGCGGGCGCCTTCTGCTTCTCGGGAACGCGCGGCGGCCGCGCCTCCTGCCCCGGCACAGCCGAGACCAGACCCAGCAACAGTGCAGTCACGGTCGTTTGGACTTTGAGTATGTGCATCGCGATTTCTCCTTCATACGTGGCGGGTGACGGGTGGCGCGTGGCGGGTGGGCAGGCGCGGGGGTCCGGGCCCCAATGAGAAATGAAAAGTGAGAAATGACAAGTGCAGATTGAGAAGGGCACAATGAGGGTCTGTCGGCCATCCTGCATTTCTCATTTCTCATTTCTCATTTCCGTCACCCCGCCACCCACCACCCGCCACCCGTCACTCACCACCCTCCGCCGCCACCCGGTAGTGCAGCGCCCCCATCTCCGTCCTCGCCGGGCTGAACGTGGTCGTGCCGATGCTCCGCGCCGCGCGGGCCTCGACGTAGTAGTACACGTCGGCGCCGGCGGGTGCGGCGGGAATCGCCGCAGCGTAGCGCCGTGTGCCCGGCTTTGCGCCGGGCTGTGCCGGATCGGCCTTCATCTCGATCTTCTGGAATGGTGCCCCCTTTCGCATCGCGTAGTAGAGGAGCACCGCCTCGACCGGCACCTGCTGACCGACCTGCACAACCACCTCGACCGGCTTTCCCGCCCGGGGCGCCGAATCGCCCTCGACCGACACGATCGCCGGACGCGGCTTGGCCAGCTCGGGATGCTTCAGCAGAAACTCACGTCGGGCATCGACGAACCGCTTCATCCCCGGCGGGGCGCCGAACGGACCGCCGCCCGCCGACTCCGAGACGTCGGAATCGAAGAACTCGCCGAAGCTCGCCAGGTTGTGCGGGTCCGAGAGGACGTCCTCCGCCGCAAGCGCCCGATAGTCTTCAAAGACCGGCCCCAGGGCCTTCCAATCGAGCCACTCGTCGCAGATCGTGCGCACGTGGGCCAGATACCGCGCTCGCAGGTTGGGGTTGGACAGCAGACGGCGGATTACGGGCCGGGCATCGCTCTGCGTCATGGCCAGCGGGTCTTGGGTCGCGCCGCCACCACGGCCACCCGGGCCGCCGGGTCCGCCAAAGCCTCCGGGTCCTCCTCCGGGTCCGCCAAAGCCGCCCGGGCCACCAGGCCCGCCGCGTTTGCCGAAGCCTTTGGCGCCGCCATCGCCAGGACCACCGGGAGCCCCGCCTTTGCCGAAGCCTTTGGCGCCGCCGTCGCCAGGCATGCCGAAGCCGCCGGGCCCACCGTCCTTGCCGAATCCCTTGGCCCCGCCGTCGCCAGGTCCGCCGGGACCGCCGCCGCGGCCGCCGCGCCCCCGCCCACCGCCGGGACCTCCTGGCCCACCAGGGCCGCCCGGGCCGCCGCCAAAGCGGAACGTCTCGTTGCTGTCGCGGTGGACGAGGTGAAACCGCTTGAACGTCGAGTCCTGATAGATGCAGTAGTCGCTGCCGCGGCTGAAGTAGCCGTCGTCGTCCATGAGCACGTTGTCTACCGCCAGGAACCAGAGCGCCCGATCGACGTTCAGCACGCGGTCGAGATCCGTCTCCAGCTTATCGTCCGGCAACTGCTCCAACTGCCGGCACAAGGCGATCAGGTCGCTCCACGTCGCCTTCTTGTCGGCGGAGTTGAGCTGGTAGAGGCGGCGATAGGTATCCTCGTTCTCACCCTGGTACGTGAGCGCCGAGGAGCCGCTGAAGTTCACCGGGACCTTCCACCGGGCGCCGTTGTCGTCGGGAAACCAGTCCCTGGCGAAGTCCCTGTTGAACTGCTCCTCGTTGACGCACACTCCCCAGCTCTCGCCGTTAATGACCACCCGGACCAGGTTCGCCTTGGGCGCCGGCAGGTACTGCCCGGCGATGTGGTCAAAGAGGACCGTGCGCAGCAGCGACGGATCGGTATGGGCATTGAGCAGGTTGAGCGTCCTGTAGCCCAAAAGCCGCTGCTTCTTGTTGACCAGATCGATGGAGACGTTCCAGGGCCGTTTCTTGCCTCGCGGGATTCCCATAAGCGACGTATTGCCGCGGAACCGCACCCCGACGCTCTCGTACGTCTTCCCGTCGACGATGAGCTTTGCGGGGACCTCGACGTCGGTGTTGCGGAACTCTTCGAGTTCCTCTTCCCAGTCCTTGCTGTCGAATACGAAGAAGAGCGTGCGCAGGACGTGCGGATCGTAGAGTCCGGCGTTGGGATACTTGGCCACGTCGTCGGGCGAGAGGCGCTTTCCCGGCTTGGTGGGAGAGCCACCTTCGCCGCCGCCCGGTCCGCGCCCGCCAAAGGGTCCGCCGGGTCCTCCGGGGCCGCGTCCGAACGGCCCCCGGCCTGCCCCAGGGTTCTCCTTGAGGAACGCCCGGGCCTTGGCACGCTCTTCTAGGTTGAGCATTCCGTCCTTGTCTTCATCGAAACGGCTCAGGAGTTCGAGGGCGTTGCGGCGACCGCCGGGCCCTCCGGGGCCACCTGGGGGACCGAAGCCGCCGGGCCCTCCGGGTCCGCCGGGAGGGCCAAAGCCTGGTTCACCGGGTCCGCCGGGAGGACCAAAGCCGCCGGGACCACCGCGGCCGCCGCGCCCGCCACGACCGCCACGACCGCCGGGGCCACCCGGTCCGCCCAAGTCCGGACCACCGGGTCCGCCGGGTCCACCTGGTGGACCAAAGCCGCCTGGTCCGCCGGGTCCACCCGGTGGGCCGAAGCCGCCTGGGCCGCCAGGGAACGGCGGCAGAAGCTCGTCCTCGGTTAGTTCACCCTCTCCGTTCTTGTCCAGGGATTTCAGACTTGAGGCAGCCTTGGCGATCTCGGCGGCATCAAGCTCGCCGTCGTGGTTGAGGTCCAAGGCTTCGACCAACGGCGGCGCCGGAAACCGGAAGCCGCCCGGCGGGCCGCCGTCCCACGGCGGCGGGCCCGGAGGAAGCGGGCCGTCGGGTGGCGGCGCCGCGGGCGGCTGAGACAGACTACGCCCCGCGAGATAGACCAACGCCGCGATTGCAGCGATCGACATCACTCCCAAAACCGTCCGTCGCATAGTCGCTACTCCCGAATCAAGCCCAACACCTGACAGCCATGAACGTATTTGGAGCACCGGGCGATGCGCCCCGAAAGCGGATACAGAAACGGGCGAAGCTCGCGTTCGCAGCCGACGGGAACCTTGCCCTCCAGCACGAGCAACCCCTCGTGAGGCCGCCCGAACGAGGTCGAGATCCGTTGCCTCCCGGTCTGATCGTAGTAGACAAGCCCATAGTCGAGCGTCACCCGCAAGCGCCGGTCGGGCGACGCAAAGTGCTCGCGCTGGTACTCGACCAGCACCGTCGGCTCGGAATACTGCCAGAGGGCCGGCAAGTGCCTTTCGGGCAGGACCGCGGCAAGGTTCGCCAGGAGCGTCTTGTAGGGCATGTTGCCGAGCACGTCCCTCGATCGCAGGAACATCCGGTGCTTGCCCGTGATGCGGTTTTCCCGCCACTTGATCTCCAGGAAACACTCGTGGCCCGGCAGGGGGCGGTCGTACCAGCGGAGGCGCAGCTTGCACCGCCGGCCCAGCCCGTCCAGATTGGCCCGGCACGCCGACAATCCCGGATCGTCGAAGTAGACGCTCCGCACGCACGACACTTCCCTGTTGTAGACCTGGCGCTTGCCGTTGCCCTCAAGGATTCGTGCGAGCGCGCGGATGTCCGGATGGGAGAAGACGAACTTCACTTCGCGCCGCCTTGCCAGATCGGCGCGGAAGGAGCTGAGATCGACCAGCTCAAAGGCCCCCTCGCCTTGGAGCGCAGGCGTCGCGCCCGCACTCTCCCGCGCAAGCAAACCGCCAGTGGGCTTCAGTGCAGGCGAGACGCCTGCTCCACAATCACTCGACCGACTCATTGTCTTACGGACCCTAGAGTGACGAATTCAGGTTGACGTACGAGAACTCGCAATCGGGCAGCCTCTTCCTGAGCTGAGTGACGAGCTGCGCGGCACGGCGCGAGTCGGTCCGCGCAAGCACGACCCGGATCTGACCGCGGCCGTTTTCGATGTCCAGACGCTGGACCGTGTGCGGCCCCGCCAACTCGCTGACCGCGGAGTACACTCCGGACTGGCCGTCGCCGAAATCGCCGTCGGCGTCGCCCGTGATCGTAAGCAGCAAGTGATTGCTGCCCGCCCGCCGGCCGGAGAGTTGCATGACGAGTGCGAGCACGCTCACCACGGCAACGAGCACCATCGCGACCAGGGGCGCCCCCGCGCCAATGGCCAGCCCAACGGCCACGCAGAGAAACAGGTAGACCAGTTCCTCGGGCTCCTTAATGGCCGAGCGGAACCGGACGAGCGATAGCGCTCCAAGGAAGCCGAGCGAGAGCGCCAGCGACGACTTGACGATTCCAATGACTGCCGCGGTAATGACCGTCAAGAGCGGGAATGCCCGCGCGATGGCCTCGGAATCGGATGCCGAAACGCTGCAACGCCGGAAGAGCAGCCGCAAATAGAGCCCCACAATGCCCGCAAACACCAGATGGATGGCTACCGTCACGGCGGAGACGCCCTGGTGTACGGACACCGATTCGAGCATCCGGTCCCAAGCCTGTTGCAGCTCGTTGTCCATGGCGTCCTTATCTCAGTCTGAGCCCACGGGCGGGTGGCACCGGCGTCTTGCCGGTGCCGCTCGCCGACAACCGGCTCGTGCTCAACGTATCTCGGGCGTCCGGATCACGCGTCGGGAAGATCGAGGGGTCCTCCCTGCCCGTCGTCCATGATCTCCGGCTCCAGCTCGGACAGTGCGGGCGGGCGCGGCCGCGCCTTCGGACGCTCCGGCCCCCGCGGCGGCCCTTCACCTCGCATTCCGTAGGGGTCACGGGGCCCTCTGGGCGGCCGAGGCCGGGCTTCGGGTCCCTCGGGTCTTTGCGAAGGTCGTCTGGCCTCCGGCTTGGCACTCCGACGCTCAGCCCCGGCCTCCAGGCGGCGGAGACGCTGCAGGATCTCGTCCAGCTTCGCCTCCAGACGGTCCAATTGGGCGGCCAGCGGAGCCACCGCGGGCAAAGGCGGCTTCACACCGGCGGCGACCGGTGGCCGCGGTCCACGGGGCATCCCATATTGCCCGAAAGGCGGCCCTTGCCGACCACCCATTGCCCTCGGCCCCCAAGGCGGCCCTTGCCGACCACCCATCGCTCCTGGACCCCAAGGCGGGCCCTGCCGACCACCCATCGCTCCCGGACCCCAAGGCGGGCCCTGCCGACCACCCATCGCTCCAGGACCCCAAGGCGGACCCTGCCGACCGCCCATCCCTCTCGGACCCCACGGTGGGCCCTGCCCATCCATCATTGGCCCGGGCCCGGGAGGCGGTCCCGCCGGCTCGGCCTTGGCCGCGGGCTCGTGCGGCGGCCCAGCGTCCTGCGCTTGCACCGACATCCCCAGCCCCACCAGGAGCATCAGTCCCGCCAGCGCAGCCAGCACAGGGATGCGACGGAGTATTCGGCCTCCCAGGCAACATTGAGCATTCATCTTCCATCTCCTCAAAAGGGGGTCCGCACATCCGGGGCCTTCGTCCGACGAAAGGCGCGACTTCCGGATGCGCTCGGCACAAAGGCGGTAATCACGCACGGCGGCTGTTCCAATACGGCCAGTCGGGCGACTTCGCCTGGGGTAGTAAACGGACAGGGACACCGTCTTTCTACCGACACGATGGCGTTTCCCGCGGGTTCCATGAAGCGGCGGGGTACGGGCCGGGCCCATCCCCGGGCGGTTTCACGGCCAAGTCACCCGACCCGGCCGCCGTAGTCAATCGGTACACTGCCGAGTAGACTACAAGGGTCTGCTTCCGTATAGCTACTTGTGGGACGTTCCGTGTCCGAGACGGCCGGCGAGCCCGAGGACCTGCTGGACCGCTTGAAGCGCGGCGACGAAGACGCCTTGGCCCGGCTGTTTTCGCAGCATCGGGACCGCCTCTGGCGCATGGTCAGTTTCCGCATGGACCGGCGGCTCTTGGGCCGCGTGGATCCGGACGACGTGCTTCAGGAGGCGTACTTGGCGGCTGCGCAGCGGCTGCGGCACTACGGCGCGGACTCGTCGCCGTCGCCCTTTGTCTGGCTGCGGATGATCGCGATGCAGACCCTGACCGACGTGTACCGGCATCACCTGGGCGCCCAGATGCGCGACGCCGACCGCGAGGTCGCCCTTCACGGCCGGGACAATCCGCCGACCACTTCTGCCTCGCTAGCCGCTCTCCTCGTGGGGCGGTTCACCTCGCCCAGCCAGGCCGCGGCGCGTGCGGAGACGTTGGACCAGGTGGAGCGGGCGATTGCCGCGATGGAGCCCTTGGACCAGGAGGTCCTGGCGCTGCGGCATTTCGAGGAGCTGACCAACGGCGAGGTCGCCGAGGTGCTGGGCATCCAGCAGAAGGCCGCGAGCATCCGTTACGTGCGGGCGATCAGGCGGCTGAAGGCCGTTTTGTCCGAGCTGCCCGGCTTCTTCGAGGGATGATGGCATGTCCGCACCCGACGACGACCGGGATCCGCTGGAGGCGCTGGCGGCCGACTTCATCGAGCGCCAGCGGGGCGGGGAGCATCCGTCGATCTCCGAGTACGCGGCCGGGCACGCCGAATTGGCCGCGGAGATTCAGGAGCTTTTCCCCACCATCGCCGCGATGGAGCAGCTCAAGGCCCACCGCGAAGGGTCCGAGAGCGGGCCCGCGTCGCTGGGCGCCGCGCGCTTGGAGCGGCTTGGGGATTTCCGCATCCTCGGTGAGATCGGGCGGGGCGGCATGGGGATCGTTTATGAGGCGTTTCAGGAATCGCTGGGCCGCCACGTGGCCGTGAAGGTCCTCCCGCGGCAATCGCTTCTCGACCCCAAGCAGTTGCAGCGGTTCCAGCGCGAAGCCCAGACCGCCGCGCGCCTGCACCACACCAACATCGTGCCGCTGTTCGGCGTGGGGGAGCAGGAGGGGTTTCACTACCTCGTCATGCAACTCATCCGCGGCGTGAGTCTGGATGCCGTGCTGGCCAAGCTCCGGCAGCTCCGCGCCTCCGGTGCAGCCGCACCGTCCGGCCGCGACGCGGCAGCGCCGCCGCCGACCGGATACTCCAGCGAGGCCGTGCATCTCGCCAAAGTGCTCGTCGAGGGGCAGTTCGGCCAGGCCGGGAGCGTCAGTCCCTCTTCGGAAAACGGGCCCGGGACCCGGCCGCCATCCAACGAGCGGGCCGCCGCCGCTTGCCCCTTGACCGATCTGAGCGCGACGACCGAGGACTTTGCCGCCGATGGCGACACCGAGGTCCCAAAGGCCCCGATCGCAGCTTCCGCCGCCTCCTCGGACGCTCCGGCCCGAGCGGAGCCGTGCCGGCTGGGCATGCCGTATTGGCGGAGCGTTGCCGGCATCGGCAGACAGGTCGCCGACTCCCTGCACTATGCCCACCTTCACCACACCCTCCACCGCGACATCAAGCCCGGCAACCTCCTCTTGGACTCGCAGGGCATCGTGTGGATCACCGACTTCGGCCTGGCCAAGGCCATGGATCAGGACCATGCGGGCCAGAGCGGCGCCCTGGCGGGCACGCTCCGCTACATGGCTCCCGAGCAGTTCTCCGGCCAGTTCGACGCGCGAAGCGATCTGTACGGCCTCGGGCTGACTCTTTACGAGCTGGTCACGCTGGAGCCGGCCTTCGCCGACGACAGCCGCAGCAGCCTGATCCGGAAGATCACGGGCCAGCCGCCGGCCCGGCCTCGAAAGCTCGACCCGCGGATTCCGCGGGACCTGGAGACGATCATCCTGAAGGCGATCGCGCGCGAGCCGGCCGACCGATATCAGTCGGCCGAGGAGCTGGCCCGCGATCTGGAGCGGTTTCTCGAAGACCGGCCGATTGCGGCCCGCCGGGCCTCGGCGGCCGAGCGTCTCTGGCGATGGTCGCGGCGCAACCGGGCGGTGGCCGCTCTGGCGGCGAGCACGCTGGTGCTCTTGGTGCTCGTGGCCGTGGTGGCGAGCGTGGGATACGTGCTCACTGCGCGGGCGAACGTGGAAGAGGCGAGCCAGCGGAGGAAGGCCGAAGACATCTCGGCCCTGTCGATCGAAGTGCTCGACAACATTTTTCAGCAGTTTGCCCCGGAGCGGACCGCCCCGGCTTCGGCACTCTTGGTGGTCGGCGACTCGGGCGAGGAAATCACGGTTCCGGTCCAGCCGGTGCTGTCGAAGGAGGCGGCCGCGCTATTGGAGCACATGCTGGCGTTTTACGACCGTTTGGCCGCCAAGGCGGGTGACGATGCCCGGCTGCGCCGAAAGGTCGCCGAAGCCAACCGCCGCGTGGGCGACATCCGCCAGCGGCTGGGTGACTACGAGAAGTCGAAAGCCGCATACGGGCGGGCCATCGAGTTGTACGCACGACTGGCCGACGCGTCCCCGGCAGACGCGGAGCTTCGCAGGGAAATTGCCAGGATCCAGAACGAGTTGGGCAACGTGTACTGGGCCACGAGCGAGCCGGAAGCCGGCCACGCGAGGTACCTGGAGGCCCTGGCGACGCTGAAGGCGATCTCCGCGGAGTCTTCCGCCTCGCCGCAGGATCAGTACGAGTTGGCCCGCACGTACTACTTCCTCGGCAAGAGACCCGGGGGCCAGCCAATGCCATTTCCGCTTGCGCCCGGCGGCCGGCGTGGCGGGCGTTTCGGCCCACCCGGCGCCGGGTTTGGCCCTCCCGGGCTGCCGCGTGGGCCCCGCGGTCCCAAGGAGAGCGAAGGCGGCCGGCCCTTGGGCCCGCCACCCGGGGGCCCGGGCCCAAAGCAGGACCAAGTCGGCCCACCGTTCGGCCCGCCCCGTGGACGCCCCGATCCCAAGGACGGCGAAGCCGGCCCATTGTTTGGCCCGCCTCGTGGGCGCCCCGGGCGCCCCGAGGGCAAAGGCGGCCCACCTCCTGGTCCGCCCGGTTTTGCCCCGGGTCCCCCTGGTCCCCCGCCTGGTTCTCGGCCGCCGTTTTTCGCGATCGCCCCGCAAGAGCGGGAGGAGAACCTGCACAAGGCCATCGAGCTGCTGGAGCGCCTGGTGGCCGAGCATCCGGCCGCGCCGGACTATCGTCACCTGTTGGCCCGCTGCTATCGCGAGGTGCCTGCGCAGCGGTTCGGCCGCGGACCGAGCTGGGCGCCCGACGCCGCCGGCAAGGCA
>CAYGZI010000126.1:0-11858 GCA_964354245.1 uncultured Planctomycetaceae bacterium | reverse complement strand
CCACGATCGGCTGCATCTCCGGGCTGCTCCAGCCCACCGCCGGGCGAATCCGCGTCCTCGGGCACGACGTGGCCATCGACGGCCGCGCGGCAAAGCAACAGCTCGGGGTTGTGCCCCAGGAGCTGGCCCTCTACGAAGACCTCTCCGCCACCGAGAACCTGCGATTCTGGGGCGGGGCCTACGGTCTGCACGGCGCCGGGCTCGTCCAGCGGGTCCACGACGTGCTCGCGGCCACCGGACTCCTGGACCGGGCCAAGGAGCCCGTCAAGCGGTTCAGCGGCGGCATGAAGCGGCGGTTGAATCTCGGCTGCGGCATCGTCCATCGCCCTAAGGTCCTGCTCTTGGACGAGCCGACCGCGGGCGTGGACCCGCAGTCGCGGGTGCGCCTGCTGGACCTCGTGCGCGAGGAGGTCGGCCGGGGCGCGACGGTGCTCTACACCACGCACTACATGGAGGAGGCCGAAGACCTCTGCGACCGGCTGGCGATCATCGACCACGGCCGGATCATTGCCCAGGGCACCCTGGCCGAGCTTCGCGCGATGGTCGCCGAGCGCGACGTGCTGGAGCTCAGCGGCAAGTTTGACCCCGCCAGGTCGCGCGAGGCCCTGGCCAGGATCGACGGCGTGGAAGTCGCCCAGGCCGAGGAAGGCACGCTCCGGCTGACGATTCAGGGGGCCACGCGCAAACTGCCCGAGCTGTTCGCCGCCCTGGCGGACACCGGCGCCGAGGTCCGCGAGACCACGCTCACCCAACCGAGCCTCGAAAGCCTCTTCATCAAGCTCACCGGCAAGCGACTGCGGGAGTAAGTCATGGGCGAGGTCTTCTGCGCCGCGGGCAAGGACTTGCGCCGGTACATGCGGGACCGGCTCGCTGCCCTCCTGTGGCTGGGCATCCCGCTGGTGATCGGCTCGCTCATGATCCTCGCCACTGGCGGGAGCGCTGGGCCCAAGCCGCAGGCCCATGTCCTCGTGGCCGACGAGGACGACGGCTTCCTCAGCCGGATGCTGCTGGGCGCGATGGGCCAAGGCCGCGCCGGCGACATCATCCGGGCCGAGCGCGTGGACGAGACGACCGGACGCCAGCGCCTCGACCGCGGCGAGGCCACCGCCCTCTTGGTCATCCCCAAGGGCTTCTCCGAGGCCGTGCTCAAGGAAGAACCCACGCGCCTGGTCCTGGTCGTCAATCCGGCGCAGCGGATCCTCCCGGGCATTGTCAAGGAGTTCCTCCGCATCCTTGCCGACGGCGCGTTCTACGTGCATCGGCTGCTGGGACCCGAGTTGCGGGCCATGGCGAAGGGGCCGCCGGGCGGAGGAAAGACATTCCCCGACGTTGAGATCCTGCGCACGGCGGTTTCGATCAATCAGACTATGCGCAGGCTTGAGCGGTACGTCTTCCCCCCGGCCATCGAGCTGCAAACCATTGTCGACAAGCCCCCTTCGGACGACGCCGCGCCCAAGCCGTCGACAGCGTTCCTCTTCCTGCCGGGGATCCTGGTGATGGGCCTCCTGTTCGCCGCCCAGGGGCTCAGCGGCGACGTCTGGCAGGAGCGGGAATCGGGCGTGCTCCGCCGCGTGGTGGCCACGCCCTTGGGGATTCCCCGCTTCCTCGCCGGAAAACTCCTCGCCGTGTCGGCCGTGCTCGCCGTGATCTCGCTGGTCGTGCTGGCCGCGGGGATATGCTACGTGGGCCTGCCGTGGTCGCGCATGCCGCTGGCCCTGGTCTGGTCCGTGGCGGTGGGCGTGATGCTTACGGCCATGATGCTGGCGGTCCAGGTCTTTGCCTCGACCCGCCGCGGCGCATCGCTGCTCACCTTCGCGGTCCTCATGCCGCTGATGATGCTCGGCGGGTGCATGTTCCCGCTGGAGGCCATGCCCCGGTGGATGGCCGCCGTGGGCCGGCGCACGCCCAACGGCTGGGCGATCGAGCAGCTCAAGGCGATTCTGCTGGGGCGCGACGGGCCGCTCGGGCTGCCCGTGGCCTTTGCCCTGATGGCCGCCGTGGCCGCGGCCCTTCTGCTTGTGGCCGGAGCTCGCACCAGCCGCGTCTTTGCGAGGAAATAGACGATGCTCCGCCGCGCCCTCTTCATCGCCGCCAAGGAAGTCAATTTCTTCTTCCGCGACCGGGAGACGTACATCTGGTCGTTCGTCATGCCCGTGGTCTTCATGTACTTCATCGGCACGGTCACCAGCCAGTACGGCGGCGGCACAGGCATGACCCCCGTGGACCGGATCGCCGTGGCCGCGCCGAAGGATGCCGGTTTTCTGGCCGATCAATTGGTGAAGCGCTTGGAGCAAAACGGGCTGGCCGTGGACCGCAAGGATTCGGTTGATGCCTTGGGCGACGCCTCGCGGCGTCTGATCCTTCCGGAGAAGTTCACCGACACCGCGCTCCGCGGCGAGAAGACCGTGGTGAAGCTCCATCGCAAGGACGAGGGGCTCGCCAACGATTTCGATCAGTTCCGCGTCGCCCGCGCGGTCTACACGGTCCTGGCCGACGTGGTGGTCTGCACCGCTGCCGGCGCCTCGCCCGACGCGGCCGCCTTCGAGCGGCTCCACAAGATGCCACGCGCGGTCACGCTCGACGTGCAGCAGGCCGGGAAGCGCAAGCAGCCGCCCACCGGCTTCGAGCAGGCCGTGCCGGGCATCATGATCATGTTTACCATGATGTCGCTCCTGGCGGGCGGGTCCGTGTCGTTGGTCGTCGAGCGGCGGCAAGGACTGCTGAAACGCCTGGCCTCGACGCCGATCTCGCGAGGGGAGCTGTTCGTTGGCAAGTGGGCCGGCCGGCTGGCCTTGGGGACCGCGCAGATCGCCTTTGCCATGATCGCCGGCACGGTGCTGTTCGGCATGAAGTGGGGCCCCGACCTGCCGATGATCCTGCTGGTTCTATTCGCCTTTGGCGCCCTGTGCGCGTCCTTCGGCGTCTTGCTGGGCAATCTCGCGCGGAGCGAAGGGCAGGGAATCGGGGTCGCCGTGCTCACCACGAACGTCATCTCCGCGCTGGGCGGGCTCTGGTGGCCGATCGAGATTACGCCCCGCTGGATGCAGTCGCTTGCCCTGTGCCTGCCCACGGGCTGGGCCATGGACGCGATGCACCAGCTTATCACTTTCCGCGCCGGCGCGGCCGCCGTCTGTCCTCAGCTTGCGGCGCTGGCGATCTCCGCCGCAATCGTCGGCTGGCTCGGGGCGAGGACGTTCCGGTATCAATGATGCGATTGCTTCCTCCGGAGACGGGAAACGGGACGGGCCGCGACGCCCTGGAGGCCCTCCAGCGGATGCTCGAAGTGAAGTAGGCGCTTCCGCCCTTCTCACCTTCTCATCAGTACGGGCCGCGAAGCGCCGGCTACGAGGGCCGCAGTTCTACCTCACAAACCCGCTCCCGCCGCGCGTTTTCGAGACGCTGATTTCCGAGACGGGAACATGCGACCGTTGCCGCCAGTGACCCAAGAGCAACTTGGAGCGACGGGACGACTGGAAAAAAAACGAACGTATCTTGACATCCGGCGCCTACCCGCTAAAGTGAGGGGAACGACGAGTCTGGGGCGTTTCTGCAAACGAAGGATTTCCGCGTCTGCTTCACGGGTTCTGTAGCGGCACCCGCAAGGCCGACGGGAATACTCAGGTCTGCAACGATTACGCCTGGAAAGGTGAGTTTGACGGCCAGGGGCGACTCGCGAAACCCAAAGAGACTCGCTGCCCGAAAACGATACCGGGATGGCCGGTCCATAGACGACCGGGGGAACTACTGTCGACGGGCCGCACAAGCGATTGCCAGCGCCCGTCTCGCCGATTAAAACAAAGTGGTTTAGTGAGGCCACCGGAGCGCAGCCATGGCAAGCGTCGTTCAACCGGGTACTGGAGTGCGCCACAGGTTTATCTTCGAGCTCAGGTACGAGTGCGGGGAACTGTATTGGGATCGTTGTGGTCGCGTCGCCCGTACCTTGGCGGCTTTGAAAGGGTGGGCTGTACAGTCGGTCGACCTCAATGGATGTCACATTCGAAACGAGGACCAGAACCTTGTCTTCACTTACTCGCCCACGAAGCTCGACCTGACGCAGTCGCAGAGCCAAGATGTGTCCGAGTTGCTGCCGCACGGCGGATTCGCAGCGATCGCCGAGGAGTTTTCGGAGATTGTGGTCCGGACGCTGGAGGTGAACTCTTTCCCAAGGATTGGTTTCCGTCTTTATACTCTGTACGGCACGGAGTCGGTTGAGGACGCTTCGTCACGGATAGGTAGGATGTCGTTCTTTTCTCCGTGCAAGGCGTTGACCGATCTTGGGGAACTTTCGCACGTATCCCATACCGTGGTGATCGCTCGATCAAAGTATATGGTCCGGGTTGCGGCCACCCCGTTTGAACAGCAAATCCAACTCGCGCCAAGCGTCATAGCCGATGCCAGGAAAGACGCGCACAAGCATTGGAAGGACCAAAAGAAGGTGCTTATCCAAAAAATGAAGGCCCAAAAGGCGATCAAGGCATTCCCACCTTTGGGCATTATGATCGATATGGACGCTTACATCGAAGAGGTCCCCTATCCCGAACAAGTATCTTCACGTACATTTATAGAAGAAGCAGCAAAAGACTTTGACGTAATTCGCGAGGCGATTCTTTTAGAGGAGGACCACCCATGAACTGGGACGAGGGTACGGGCGGAGATGTTCCGCTCGAGCGCCAAGTAACTGCCCAGGTTCCGTTAGGATATGAATCGGTCTCAGGGGATCGTTGGGCCCCTGGAATCGAAACACTCGGCAGCCGGTCCACGGGTGAGGCCAAACGCCGTTCTGCTACGGTGCCACCAACCAGGCCGTCGGTTTCAGCACGACGCGTCCCGGACAGGGCAGCGCGAAAGCGACGGCTTTACCTGAAGGCGTGTCTCGACGATTTAGAGAGGGCTCGGAACGGCGGTGAGGACCCAATTCTCAAAGGCAATTCCCTGGCTGACGTAAGAAACCATCTCCAGGGACTCTGGGAACTGGTGGAAGGCAATCCTCATTCTGAGGCCTTTGAAGAAGTAGTCAACGTCCTTCAGATCGCCTTTTGCGTCGAGAGCCCCGAGGTTCTTGCGCCAGGCCAGTTGGACGCCATTGGGTCGGTCCTTGTCAAGATGCACGACGATCCAGATGTGGACGACCAAGCGGCGAATGATCTGACTCAGGAACTGATCCGGGGCGGCGTTGATGTCTTTCGTGAAATTGGATAACACGCATCGTCCTGATTCGCCAGAGGTGTTCCTCGACACCTCCATTCACTGCTGCTTTCACAAAGGCGAGACGCTTGGGCCGCGCCTAAGATGGCTACTCGGCTTGTTTTCTTGGAAGGGAACGTCGACATATTCTAAGGTGGAATACGGCAACGTCATTTTGGCGACCGCCCAATACTACCTAAGAAAGCTGCGCGAGTTGAAAAGCGTCGCCCGTCTCCAAGAGCACATCAGCCATGTCTTACCGGCTCACCACCATGAAAAGCGGACATGGGCGTTCAGCTTAATCCAAACACTCGGCAGAACGGAAGAAGAACGTACCCGGCGTGCCGACGCGTCGCTACGCCGCCTCTTGAAGCTTGGGACCAGCGCCGTTGACGCCCACTGTGATCCACCGCTTGCTGACGGGACGAGGTGCCATTGGGGGAAAACGGGGCTCCAGCGCAAACGCGATGGAGAATATGCCTGGAAGATGCCGAACTGCAAGTCTTCCAACAGGGCGTGCAATGTCGACAGTTTTTTTGTGCAGCATCGGGAAACCTTCGAGTCGATCAAGAGGGAGATCGACAGGTTGGACGCCGACGTGCTCACCGAGGAACTTCAGCAGTTTTCGAGAGTCATCGGCGAGGCGCTCGGAAACCCGTCTATTCTGCTGGACTACGACCATGGCTGCAAGCTCCTCGCCGACGCCATCATAGCCGTCGACAGCAAAGACTACCGGAATTTCCTCACGCAGAACTACAAGGAGAGCCGCGTATTGACGAAGGTGCTCGGGCAGCGATGCTACTACCTGCCCAACAATCCAGAACATGGCATCGCGATTCTTGAGCATGACGCCGCCAATACCGCGGAGTCTCGCGGAGCCTGATCCAGCGTCTTGAGATGCCCCATTTGCTTCTCGAATCGTCGATGACCTACGTGCGGCGTTGAAGACGTTCCTAGTTCCCACTTCGCGTTCCTCGGGCCGATGCCCACCACGTTGCCTTGGCGATGGTCTGTCGGGCGGATTCAATCGTAAGCTGGAACTTCAAGCATATCGTCCGCGTGGATAGAATCCGGTGGTTCAACGCCGTCAACCTGATGCAGGGCTACCAGCCGATCGACATCCGCAGCCCGCTGGAGGTGGTGTAAATGAAGAAGGTCAAGAAGTTTGATTGCGTGAAGATGAAAAACGACATCCAGGCGAAGCTGGCCAAGGAGCAAGAGGGGCTCAGTGACGAGGAGATCGCCAGGCGCCGACGCCAATGGCTGGAGACTTCCGACGACCCGTTGGCGCGCTGGTGGCGGTCGCTGGGAAGCAGGGCAGAGCCCAAGGCCGCAGCGGGCCAGCAATCGACCGGGCCCTGACCCTCACCTCGCCCACGGCGTTCCCCAGACCGGCTGGCCATTGACGGCGGTGCAGAGGACGTGGAATCCTTCGCGCTGGTCGTGCGCGTCGCCCGCGGCAGGCTGCGCCAGCTCGAATTGCACCAGGTCGGCCCGGTCGCCGACGTCCAGCCCGCCTGGCTCGATGCCCAAGAGCGCCGCCGGATGGTGTACGGCCATGCGTATCGCGGTCGCCAGGTCCACGCCGGCAAACCGCATCGCGTTGGCCACGCCGGCGCTGAGCGGCAGCGAGGCCCCGGCCATGAGCTCGGTCTGCCCTGCCACGACCAGCTTGCCGCTCGGGAGGATCTCGATGTCGCAGAACGGGCTTTCGTAGCGGCCCGGGGGCTGGCCGGCTTGCCCCGAGATGTCGCTCACGAGGATGCACCGCTGGGGCGTCTTGGCGCGGACGAAGACCTTGACCACCTCGGGCGGCAAGTGATGCCCGTCGCAAATCAAGCCGGCCGTCAACCGGTCCTCGGCCAGTTGGGCCCAGACGTAGTTGTGCAGCCGGTGGAGCATGGGATGGGAGCCGTTGCCCAAGTGGGTGCTCATCCGCGCCCCGGCATCGACGGCAGCGCGGATCTGATCGGGCCGGGCCGCGGTATGCCCGATGGCCACGATCACGCCGCTTTGGGCAACGCGGCGGATGAAGGGGATCGACTCGTCGAACTCGGGCGAGACGGTGAGGATGCGGATTCGGCCGCCCGCGGCCTCCTGGAGCCGCTGGAATTCGTCCCAATCCGGCCGGCGGCAATGGCGTTTGGGATGGGCGCCGCGGGCGCCGTCGTCGGCGGTGATGTAGGGGCCTTCCAGGTGAATCCCGGGGATGCGGCGGGCCAACTCGGGCGAGCCGTCGCAGGCGTCCGCCACGGCCTTGAGGGCATGTTGGAGAACCGCGAAGCTCTCGGTGGTGAGCGTCGGGCAGATCCGAGTCACGCCAAAGCGTTCCATCGCGCGGACGATCGGCTCGACCCTCTCCGGCGTGAGGTCGGCCGAGCTGAATTCCTGGCCGCCGTAGCCGTTCAGTTGAACGTCGATCAGCCCGGGGGCCAGCCAGGGCCATTGGCCGACCGGGGGCATGGCCGCCGCGGCGTCTATCTGGCTAACCCGCGCGATCCTTCCGGCCTCGATCTCGATTTGGACCGGCAGACCCGTGTCGTACCTTCGACCGACTAGCTCCATGACAGACCTCGCCCAGCACTTTAGCCCATTGGCCCGTATGCGGGAAGGGACCCGCCGGGGGCGGTGTAGCCGTGTAGGGTGGGACGAAGTCCCACCACGATTCGTGCCGGATTGTCGGTGGGACTGCGCTGCGCTTGTTCCACCCTACGTTTCCGCACCCTACACTTTTCCCCAATCGAGGCTATAGACTTATAGGGTATCTCCCCACGACCGCTCTCAGGCAGGATAGCTATGATGTTGGACGTATTGGTGATATCCCCCCATCCGGATGACGCCGAGTTGGGAATGGCGGGGGCCATTCTGAGAATGAAGGCCGAGGGCTGGGCCGTCGGCGTCCTCGATCTCACCAGCGGCGAGCCCACGCCCTTCGGCAGCCCGGAAATCCGCGCCCGGGAGACGGCCGCTGCCACGGATATCCTGGGGCTGGACTGGCGCGAGAACCTGGGGCTTCCCAACCGCACGCTGGAGCCGACCTTGGAGGCGCGGGGCAAGGTGGCGGCAGTGATCCGCCGCACCCGGCCGCGGTGGCTCTTTGCGCCTTACTGGATCGACGCCCACCCGGATCATGTGGCCGCCACAGAGTTGATCGAGGCGGCGCGGTTTTGGGCCAAGCTGACGAAGACCGATTTGCCCGGCCAACCGCACTACCCGGAGCGGATCTACTATTACTACTGCGTCCATCTGAGGCTGATCCCGCAGCCGGCGTTTATCCTCGACATCAGCGATTTCTGGGAGAAGAAGCTGGCGGTCCTGCAGTGCTACCGCAGCCAGTTGATCGAAGGCCGGGCGCCGGGCCCGCCCACGCTCCTGGACCAGCTTCGCGACCAGGCGGCCACGTGGGGCTGGGCGATCGGGGCCCGCTACGGCGAGCCGTTTGCCAGCCGCGAGCCGATCGGGCTGGCGAGCCTGGCGGGACTGCGGTAGCTGTCAGCTCATTCCCGCCGCAGCGACAGGATCGGATCGACGCGCGCCGCGCGGAGCGCCGGATACGCGCCGGCCAACACGCTGACCGCAGCCGAAAAGAGCACCGTTGCCCCGAGCAGCCAAACCGGAAAGGCGAAGACGTCCAGATAGGCCGTCACTCCCTGGCTGCGGGCATAGGCGTTCACTCCGATCTCCAGGATCCAGGAGACCAGCCGGCCCAGCGCGATCCCTCCGAATCCGCCGATCGCACCGATGGTCCCGGCCTCGGTCAGGAACAAGACCGCGACGTCGCGGTCGGAGGCGCCGATGGCCTTGTAGATGCCGATCTCTTGCTGCCGCTCCAGCACGCACATCAGCAAGGTGTTCACAATGCCGAGTCCCGCCACGACCAACGCGACGGTTCCGACGGCGGCCAGCAGCACGTCGATGAATACGAAGAAGGTCCGGATTTCCTCCAAGAGGTGGAGCAGCGTGCGCGTGTCGTATCCCATCGCTTGGATCGCCGCCTCGACCGGGGCCAGATCGGAGCGGCGCCACACCCGCACCGTGGCCCGCCGGTAGCCGGCCCGCGCGGGGTCGCTCCCGGCCTTCATGCCGTCCAGTGCGTGCTCGAACTGGGCGCCGGGGATGCCCTTCATCAGCTCCACGGGGAGCAGGACCGCCCGGGTCATGGGCCCGAACATCAGGTCGGGAACTTCGTAGACCCCGACCACGGTGACCGCGAGCTTCTGTCGCTCGAAGGTGAAGGCCGCGGGTTTTCCGCCTGAAAGTCCGGAGGCCTCCAGCGTGACGGTTGCCCCGACCGCATCCTCAACCGGGCTGAACCCCAGGTCCAGGGCGAGCCGTTTGGCGAGGATTGCCTGGCGGACCTCGTTTGGGTGGAAGTAGCCGCCGGCAACGAAGACTTCCTGCGCGGTCCCGAGAATCGGCACCTGGCTGGGAAGGCCCAATGCCATCACCGTCTCGGTCTTCTCGCCGGATGTAATCTTGATCCCCACGACGCGCAAGTCGGGGCAGGCAACGGCAACGCCCGGCAGCGACTCCATGCGATTCAAAGCGTCGTCGTCGAGGACCGGCGCATCGCCCGGGCCCCGGCCCTTCTTCGGCGACACTTGAATGACGTCCACCAGCCCGAGCGCCCTGAACGGCGCCTCGGCCCGCTCTTGCACGCCCAGCGCGAAGGCCACCATGGACACCAGCGCGCCCGAGGCCACGGTCACTCCGAGTGCCGTGAGGGCGAAGCGGACGGGCGTGCGGCGCAGGCCGCTGAGTCCGAGCAGAACGATTCGCCAGGTTCTCATGACGCGCCGGCTCCCCCGTCGGCCAGGCGCCCGTCGCGCAGGTGGACGATCCGATCGGCCACGCGGGAGGCCGTTTCCTGGTCGTGCGTGACCATCACTACGGTCGTGCCCAGGTCCTTATGGATTTGCGAGATGAGGGAAACCACCTCTTGCGCGGTCCTGCGGTCCAGGTTGCCCGTCGGCTCGTCCGCCAGCAGGAGCGGGGGCGAGTGGACGATCGCACGGGCCAGCGCGACGCGCTGCTGCTCGCCGCCGCTGAGCTGCGACGGGCGGTGTGCGGCGCGGTGCGCGAGCCCCACGCGGGAAATGGCCTCGGCGGCGAGCCGCCGCCGTTGGGCTCCGAAGGTGCCTTGGAACGTGAGCGCCAGGGCGACGTTCTCCTGGGCCGTCAGGTTCGGCACGAGGTAGTACGATTGAAAAACCAGTCCGACCACGGTGCGCCTGTAGACCGTGCGCTCCCGGGAGCTGAAGGAGGCAAGGTCGCGGCCGCCCACGACCACGCCGCCCGACGACGGCGTGTCCAGGCCGCCCAGGAGGTGCAGGAGCGTGGACTTTCCGGAGCCGCTCACGCCGAGCACCGCGAGGAACTCGCCCCGCCGCACGTCCAGGTCGATGCCGTCCAGCGCGCGGACGACCGACGGCCCGACGCGGTACTCGCGCGTCAGTGCGCGGGCGCTGACGTAGCACTCACCATCCCGGGTGGAGTCCATAACTCACTGGCGGACCGCCTTGGTCAGCGCTTCGACGAAGAAGAAATCGCCCCACATCACCGACTCGTCCACGCCCAGATTCTTGGCGGTGTGATAGACGCCGTGCTTGAGGATACCTTCCCAGCCGGGCGTCTCCGCCGCGAGATACTCCGGTGTGACCAGCATGTCGAGCATCACCAGGGCCTGGTTGTGGTAGGCCATGGCCCATTCCACCGACTTGGTCTGCCGGGCCAGGTCCAAAAGCCCGCTGGCGGCAATCGCCGCGGCGGAACTATCCTTTTGGGGGCCCCAGGGGAGCGGCTGCGACGGATCGGCTTGGAAATCCCAGTACGGGATGCGGTCTTCGGGCAGGTTCTCGAGCCAATAGGCGGCGTTGCGCTCAGCCACCTCGAGAAACTCATCCATGCCGCTTACCGCATACATCTTGCTGAAGCCGTACATCGACCAGGCCAATCCCCGGGCCCAACAACTGTCCGGGCGCATCCCCTGGCGCGTGCTCTGCCGAAGGAACTGGCCCGTCGCGGTATCGAAGATCCCCTCGTGGGCGGTGGAGCCGTCGGCCCGCACCAGGCGGTCCCGCGTGGTGCGGCAGTGGGCCACGGCCACCTCTTCGAGGCGCCGGTCGCCCGACTTCTGCCCGGCATAGTAGATCAAGGGCACGTTCATCATGATGTCGATGAAGAGCGACTCGGGCCCGAGAAACGAGCAGAGGTAGTCGCCCTTCTCCATAAAACGCTGCGCGAGCGTGCGGCCCGCCTGGATGAGGACGTCCAAGTGGGCCGCGCTGCCGGTCAGCTCGTGCCAGGGCAGATACGTATTGAGGAAGATGAAGCCGAGGTCGTGGACGTTGCGGTCCAGCTTTCGGTGTTCCAGGAGGCGGCTGTAATGCTCGGCGCGGGCCCGCCAGGCGGCATCGGCGGTCCTGCGGTAGAACTGCCACATCATGCCCGCCAGGAAGCCGCCGGTCCAGTCGGTCCAGAGCTCGCCCTCGTGGTGCCACTTGCCCTGGCGCGTGTAGATGGGGAAGAAGTCGGGATAGCGCTGGACGGTGGCAGCGACTTGGCGCTGGGCGAACTCCAGGGCGGCGGTGTAGAGGGAGGTTCGCTGGTTGGGCATGGCGGCAGGGTTCAGGGTACAGGGTTCAGGGTTCAGGGTTCAGGGTTCAGGGGCAGTG
>CAYGZI010000125.1:0-11882 GCA_964354245.1 uncultured Planctomycetaceae bacterium | reverse complement strand
CACAATCTGAAGGTCATCGAAGATGCTGCCCAAGCCCATCTGGCCGAGTATCAGGGGAAGAAGCTGGGGACGATTGGGGACGTGGGGTGCTTCAGCTTTCAGTCGAGCAAGACCATGGCCTGTGGCGAGGGCGGGGCCATTACCGGAAACGACGAAGCGCTGATGGACAGGTGCTTTACCGTCCACAACCACGGGACCTCGCGCCGCGGGCGGACCGAAGTGATCGGACCGAAGTACCGGATGAACGAGTTCGAGGCGGCGGTGCTGCTCGGGCAGTGGCCGGGCGTGCTGGAGCGCTTCCAGCGCCGCAACGAGAACGCCGCGCACCTCACCGCCAGGCTCAAGGGTTTTCCGGGGGTCACTCCGCAGAAGCTGTACGAAGGCACGGCGAGCGGCTCCTTCTACATCTATGCCATGACCTATCACAAGGAGCACTTCAACAATGCCGACCGCGACAAGTTCATCCGGGCGGTCGCTGCCGAAGGCGTGAGTCTCAGCCCGTACATAGGGCAGGGATTGCACCGGGAGCCTTGGGTGGAGAACGTGTTGAAGTCAAAGGTCTACCAGAAGATGTACTCCAAGAAGAGGCTCGATCAGTACCGCGAGGAGACCGCCTGCCCGAAGTGCGACAAGGTTTGCCAGGAGTTGGTGATGGTTTGGGCGTCGGGCCCGCTGCTGGGGACGAAGAAGGACATGGACGACATCGCCGACGCGATGCTGAAGGTGTACGAGAATAGAGATAAGTTGGGGTCGATCTAGGCGGAAGGGCCCGTCCGAGACCGAGGCCACCCGCCCGACCCCTCGTTCCGAAGCTCCGCTTCGGAACGCCCTTCCGCGAAGCTCTGCTTCGCCTCCTCCGTTCGCGCGCTCAACGCCAGTCCGTCACCACCTCGATCAGCCCCGGCCGCCCCGCGTAGTTCCGAGCGCTCGAATATCGCCAGTCGAGCGGGTCATCCACGTAACCGCGGACCACGGGGTTGTTGTGCATGTACTCCAGCTTCTGCCACATCATGTCAGGAAGTACGGGTACTCGGTCTCAAAGATCCGGTAGCGTGTCCGGGTCATGCGGGTATTATGTGGCGAAGCAGAGCTTCGCGGAAGGGCGTTCCCAAGCAGAGCTTGGGAACGAGGAAACAAAACGGGCCTCGCCACGCTATTGAAACTGCGGCCCGACCAGCGCGTGCTCTTTGCCCAGACGGTGGGCTATCCGGCGAAGGGCGGGCCGATGCGCTAGGCGACGTGAGTAGCAGGAAACCGCGGTCTCGGCTTTACGCCGATTGGTATCGAGACCGCAAGAGGGGAAGAATCACGAAAGCACGAAATGCCGAAAGCACGAAAGAACCGGGCGGGGGTTGATGAACGTGGTGACGACAGGGTAGGACCCGTTCCCCGGAGTCTTTCGCGCTTTCGTGATGGCTCGGCACCGGTCGGCAAGTGGGAGGCGGATTGACCGGGACGGCGGCGCGCTCAGGCGGCCCCTTGGCCTTCGGGGCCGTCCTTGGCAGCGCCGCGGTCGAGGATGTTGATCTTTTGCCAGATCTTTCGGGAAAGGCCGTCGGTCAATTCCTCGACGTCGTTGACCGCCCCGAGCACCACCGGGTCGCGGAGATACTGCACGTGCAGGGCCGCCAGCTTGCTGATCAGCGAGAGCAGCTCCGAGCAGTAGTCGAGATAGCGGCAGAGCTCGAACCGCGTCATGGTCCGCTGCGGCGACGAGGGCGTGGACGCGGTGGGCGCGAGCACGGCCTCCGGGTCCTTGGTGAGCTGGTGCATGTCGATCACGTGGGCGATGCTCCGCAGTTGGTGCAGGCTGCGGAGCGCTTCGCTCCGTTTGAGCCGCCCTTCGAGCGAGAGGAAGAAGTAAAGCGCGATCGCCAGGAGGATGACCTCGTTGACCGCCGCGTCGAGCCCTTGAAGCAGGTTGAAGACGTTGTCCGCCTGGATCGAGACCTGCATCGAGAGGACTGCGGCGGCTACCGCCAAACCGAGGACTGCCGCGATCACCGCGGCGATGCCCGCCCGAAGGCGCCAGCGGGGCCGGCGCAGCCGGTCGATCCGCGTCCCGGCCTCCTTGGCGAACTCCAGCAGTTCCCCGCTCACCCGGCTCAGTCCGGACTCGGGAAACCGCTCGCGGATCCGGCTCCCGAGGTTGACCAACGTGGTTACGATGTGCTGGTGGTTGAGGTGGCGGTACACGGGCCGGTTACGCTTGGGCCTCTTCGATCAGCTCCAGCGTCTCGTCGAGCTGCTTGGCGCTCGTGAATCCGATGGTGAAGCAGTCGATGCAGCCGAGCTTGAAGACGTACTTGAGCGACTCCAGCCGCTTCTCGCGGCTGCCCAATCCGGTCTCGCCGTAGATCTTCATGCCGATGATGCCGCGGCCCTTGTCGTGGGCCTTCTTGATCAGCGGGGCGACCTTCTCGTGCTCGCCGTCCATCTTGTCGTCGAAGGGGTTGATGCGGACCAGTTGCACGTCGGGCCAGTCGGTGTCCACGCCGGAGACCAGCGGGTCCCAGTTGTGGCAGGAGAAGCCGACCGCGCGGACCTGGCCTTTCTTCTTGGCCTGGTCGAGCACGTCCATCGCCGGGCGCATGTCGGCGGGCCAGCCCCCTTTCTGCATGCAGTGCATCAGCAGCGTGTCCACGTAGTCGGTGTTCAGTTCCTTCAGATACCGCTCGATGTCGGCTTGGACCCTCTTCGCGTCCCTGGAGAAGGTCTTGGTCTGGATGAAGTACTTGTCGCGCGGCACGCCTTCCAGCGCCCGGCGCACGTAGGGGTGCGTCTTGTAAGAGTCGGCGGTGTCGATGTAGCGGATTCCGCGGTCCAGGCCGTACCGCACCAGCTTGGTGAATTCGTCGAAGCCCAGCTTGCGCTGCTGGCTCCCGCCGACCGTGCCCGTGCCCAGGCCCAGTACCGTGGGTTGGATGCCGGTCCGGCCGAGCTTGACCAGGTCGGCGCCTTTTTTGATCTTGGCGGGCTCTGCGCCCAGGGCGAAACGGCCGCCTAGGGCGGCGACTCCGGCGGCCGCGGTGATTCCGGCGAGAAAGTCGCGACGTGAGACTTCGGACATGGCAAGCACCTCTCGTGGATGTATCGGGTAAGGACTGAGGATTGTCTGGCACTGCTTCGCCAGAAGCAGTGAAACGATGTCTACCGGACGGCTCGGCCCGTTGGCGGGCAGGAGCCGGCTGTCACTCTATTCTGCCCGATGGGCCCACCCCACTGCAAGCGCCGCGCGGCGGCTGTTCTTCTTGCCGTCCCCTCTCAACGGTGGCTCGACCTGAGCGATTGACTCCCACGGCGGGGGGCAGGACAATACGGCCTCGCAACAAAGTAGGGCCGGCTCTGCCGGCCCCCAGAGATATGTCATGCACTGTGGCGGGCACAGCCGGCCCTACGCTGCCGAAGGAGGACTTCGATGATGAAGCGACGATTCTCAATGGCCTGGCTCTCAGCGCACGCACGGCAGCGGCGGGTTCTGGTGTTTGCCGCGGTGGTTGCGGCCCTGGTTTGCGCCGGCTCCATTCTTGCCGCGGACCTCGATCCGGCACGCCTAGCGAAGATTCGCCCGGCGATGCAGGGGTTCGTCGACCGCGGGGAGATTGCGGGGGCAGTGACGCTGGTCGGGCGGCGCGACCGCGTCGCCAGCGTCGAAGCGGTCGGATATCAGGATCTCGACAAGAAGACCCCCATGCGGCCGGACTCGCTCTTCCGCATCGCCTCGATGACCAAGCCGGTCACGGCCGTCGGAATCATGATCCTCGTGGATGAGGGAAAGCTCTCCGTCGAGGATCCGGTGGAGAAGCACCTGCCCGAGTTCCGCGGTCAACAGTTGAAAACTGGCGCCAAGGACGGCTCGCTAAGGAAGCCCGCGCGGCCGATCAAGGTCCGCGATCTCTTGACGCACACCTCGGGCCTGCCCGGCGGATTGCCTCCCGCTATGGCGGCCGGTCTCTACCTGAAGCGGGATCGGACGCTTGCCGAGGCGGTGAAGCTCTTCGCCCGAGGGCCGTTGGAGTTCGAACCCGGCAGCAAGTGGGTCTACTGCAACATCGGCATCGACACGCTGGGCCGGATCATCGAGGTCGTTTCGGGGCAGTCTTACGAAGGCTTTCTGCAAGAGCGCGTCTTCGGCCCGCTGGGCATGGCCGACACCTGCTTCTACCTGACCGCGGAGCAGGTGAAGCGCGTCGCCGTGACCTACGGCGTGGAGAAGGGCAAGCTGGTGGCGTCCAAGGGCGACATCATCGGCCTGCTGCCCGGGGCGAAGTACCCGATCCCTGCCGGCGGCCTCTATTCGACCGCCGGCGACCTGGCCCGCTTCTACCAGATAAGGCTGGATCGACCCCGAGAAGGACCTCGTCATGGTCCTCATGATCCAGCGGACCGGGCTGCCCAACGCGGATGCCTCGCCGATGCGGCGGGAATTGCAGGCGATTGCGGTCTCGGCGCTGGAACAGTGACGGAGAGGGGAGACACAAGGAAGGAGACGGAAGAAAGGAGACAGAAGACAGAAGACAGAAGACAGAAGACAGAAGACAGGAGACAGAATCGATGTCCTTCTCAGAGGGCCCTCAGTCGTCGGCGGTCGCGAGCGGTCTGTACGGGGTTCTGGTTGGGAGATATAATTGATGAAGTGAGTGCGTCCGGTTGTCGAGGGAGAATGTGCGATGAAAGCCGTCATGCCTGCGGTTCCGCCGCCGATCCGCCAGTGGCGCAAACAGACGGGGGCGGACCGTTGGGACGAGATGTGGGAAGGAGTCTTGCACATGGCGCCCGTGCCGAACCGTTGCCACCAGGACTTTCAGTGGGCCTTAGAGACCTGGTTGCGGAACCATTGGGGGGAGCCGGGCGGCAATCGGGTGTACCACGAGATCAACGTCGCGTCGGTCGGCGGCTGGCCCGACGACTACCGCGTCCCCGACCTCGTTCTGCTGACCCCCGATCGTTTCGACATTGACCGGAACGAGTACTTCGAGGGCGCCCCGGCCGTGGTTGTGGAAATCCGCAGCCCGGACGACGAGAGCTACGAGAAGCTCGCGTTCTACGCCAAGCTGGGCGTGCCGGAGGTCTGGGTGATCGACCGCGATACGAAAACGCCCGAGGTCTACGTCCTTTCCGCCGGCGATTACACAAAGCTGACGCGGGACCAGCAGGGTTGGGTCGCCGGCCCGCTGTGCGGCATTCAAATGCGGGCTGATCCGGAGGGGAGACTGGAGATCCAGCTTACCACTGACCCTGCAACCCGGCGGTTGCTGCCGTGAGAAGCGCCCGTCGCCGAGGAGTGTACGATGGCCACAGTTGAGCAAATCCAGCGGGAACAGCGGTTCGTTCTCCGGGGCATCACCTGGCCGACTTACCAATCCCTGCGCGAAGCGCCCGAGAACTATCACGTCCGGATGACCTACGACCGGGGGGACCTGGAGATCATGTCGCCGTCCCAACTGCACGAACAATACAGCTACATCTTGGGGCGCCTGATCGACGTGTGGACCGAGGAGTGCGATATCGACGTCAAGAGCTGCCGCACCATGACCTTCAAGCGCGAGGACCTGGAGCGCGGGTTGGAGCCCGACAACTGCTACTACGTCCAACACGAGCGGCAAATGCGGCAGAAGACGGAACTCGACTTGACGATCGACCCGCCCCCGGACCTGGCGATCGAGGTCGAGGTGTCCGCCCCGGCGATCCGCAAGATGCCGCTCTACGCGGCCTTCGGCGTGCCCGAAGTGTGGCGTTTCGACGGCGAGACGCTCCAGGTCCACCAACTCAGCGCCGCCGGTCAGTACGAGCCGCGCGACGGGAGCGGCTGCTTTCCGCAATTTCCCGTGGCACAGGTGGTCACGGTCTTGCGGGAGTTGAACACGGCGAGCGAGACCGCCCTGGTCCGGTCGTTCCGCGATTGGGTGCGGGGCAACGTCGGCCGTCGGACAGGGTAGCACGGCGGAGTCAAGGCACGAAGCTCTCGCTCACCGGCACACTGAAGCCGGGAAGCAGGTCGCCGCCGGTGAGCGTGTCGGCCGATTGCAGGACCGCGATCTCGTTGCGGCTGCGGTGGACGGCGACGGTGCGTGTCTGGGGATCGACCACCCAGACGGCCCGGCAGCCCGCGTCCAGCCACTCGTGAACCTTGGCCAAGACCTCGCCCGCGCGGTCGCCGGGCGAGACAACCTCGACGGCCAGATCGGGCGCACCTTGAAAGAAAGCGCGGGGATGTTTCACGCCCACGCGGTCTGCCCGGACGAAGGCTGCGTCGGGGGCACGGACGGTATCGGGATCGCGGGCGATCTGGAAACCGGTATCGGCCCCGACCACGACGCCCAAGTTCCGCGGCTTCACGAACTCCTGCAAGATCAAGGCGATACGCATGCCGATCTCGCCGTGTTCAAATCCCGCCGGCGACATCACGATGAGTTCTCCGCGCACCAGCTCGCACCGCCCGAGGCCGGACGCCCAGAAGAGTTGCTCGGCCGTGGTGATCTGTTCTACGGTCGCCATGGTCACAGCGCGCCTGCTCGGCCGCTTCGATTCCTATAGGAATTGTGTATCGCGGGGCCCTTGGCGTCAAGCCCTCGTCGCGGACGGGCCGAAACTACACGACGAATCCGATTTCGCGATGCGACTCCGCCCCGGTTGCGATCAGACGCACCGTTGCCGCGGCGGTGTGCTTGCCCGGCGACGGATCGAGCAGATGGAATTGGTGGTAGTGGTCCGCATAGGCGGCGCCGCGGGGCTGCTTGCGGGCGACGAGCTTCGGCGAGGCCGCGACGCCGTCGACCGTGAGCTTGACCAGCTCGGCGATGGGCTTCTTCGGCAGCCCCTGGGCCGTATTCTCCCAGGCGCAGCGCACGCGGACCGTGACGCCCTTGGCCGGCCGCGCCACCTCGAACTCGTCCTCGGGCCGGACGGCCACGATGGACACCAGCGGGCGCTGGATTTGCGGATTGTCCCACCAGCGCCAAGCGTTCTCGCGCTGGCGCACGAAATCGACGACGTCGCGCGAGCCGCCATGCACCCAGGTCTTCCATCCGCTGGCCGCGTCGCGGCGCACGGCGACGACCCAATTCTCCCGGAGCGCGCGGAGCCATGCGTCCCAAGTCGGCTCGGCGCCGAGGAATAGCGTGCGGAAACCGGTGGTCATGTCGGCGAACCACCACGGCTCGCCGCCGTGCGCGTCCTGAAGCGCGATGAACGGGATCCGGCCGCGCCAGCGCATGAGAAAGGGCTCGCTGTTGGTGAAATCCGGATTGCCGAAGTGGAACGTGCTGATGGCTCCGTACCCACCGCGCTGGAGGGAGTCGTCCAGGTAGATCCGGACAAGCTCTTCGTTCTCGCCGAACTGCCAGATCAGGTGCCCGCCCGCTTTCACCAGCGGGGCCAGACGCCGCTCGCGGAATTCCGGCCACGAGACAACGCCCTGGTTGGCAAGCGCCGGCCCGAAATCCGTTCCCGCCGGCGCGATGACGTCGCTCGTGTGGCTGTACGTGCCCAGCCCCGGCACGCGGACCCACGTGCCGTATTCCTCGTTGGCGTGAAAGAACTTCACCGGCACCTGCTGCCGGTCGGCAATCGCCTGGGCACGGGCGAGCCACTGCGGCCGGGCGTTCTTCGCGCCCCAAAGGTGAATGCGGAGCGACCCGGCCAAATCCACCGCCTCGGCCGGGCTCCCCTGGCCGTGGGCCTCGATCTGGATGCTGAAGACCTCAAGACCGGCGGGCAAAGGCGGCTTCCGGACCGCGACTGCGGGCTTGCGATCGCGATGGAGGCCGTCCAGCCCGTTCAACGCCTCCATCGCGTCCAGCGCGCAGTAAGACGCCATCGGATTGCTCGCCCAGCCGGGCCGGTCGCCGAAGCCGCCGTCGCCATTCCACAGGGAGTGCAGATACCGGACGCACGCGTCGGGGCGCGCCGGCCCGCTTCCGAGCAGTCGCAGGGCCCGCACCGCGGCCCAGGTGTACGCCGCATCGTCGGCGCCCGCGATGTCCGGATTGGGTTGATAGGTGAAACCACCGCCGGGAAGCTGGCAGGCCCGCAGCCATGCGGCCGTCTCCTCTTTCTGCTCTCCGGCGCGGCCCAGCGCGCCGAGGGCGCGGAGTCCCCACCAGGTGTTCATGGCGTGGCCGTCGCCGCCGTCGGCCGCGGGGGTGTTGTTGAAGCTGCCGTTGGGGCGGCGGCGGGAGTTCAGGTACTCGATGAACTGAGGCGAGACATCGCCGAGCGGCAGGCCGAGCAACTGCCGGCACGCGAAGGCCGCCGTCTCGAAGCGGTACACCGGATACCCGTGCTGCTCGTACTGCTTCAAATAGACGTAAGGCTTGGTCCAGGCGCGGACCTGCGGGCGGAACGAGGAGGCGTCCTCGCCGAGCCACATGAGGCTCTGAATCTGTTGAAACTCGAACTCGTGGTGCTCCTGTTCGAGCTTCTTGAGCCGGGCCGGGTGATGGGTGCGGACGAAATCGGCCAGCCTGGCCCGGTCCGGCGGCATTTGCCCGAGCAGCCGATAGCAGCCGATCGCGGCGAAGGTCGGCGTCAGGTGCGAATCGGCTTGATCCTCCCACGCGTACCCACCGTCCGGGCGAGCGAGGGTTTCGAGATACGCCGCCACGGCCCGGCGCCACGCAGGTGGCGCGGAAGCGGGCTGACCGAACGCGACCCTCGGCAAAACGATCGAGGAGCCGGCGGCGGCCATCGCTTTCAATATCGTCCGCCGTGTGGTACGGTCGCGCCCGGTTTTCGATTTCATCTTTCCTCCAAGCGGCATCCAACGACTTCCGAAGTCTTCAAGACTTCGGAAGTCTCTTTCCCGCTGTTGGACCCGGCCACTCGCCCTTGGCCTCGTGCTTCAGATCGCGGTACTTGCGCAACAGTTCGTTGACCGCGTCGTCGCTCTTATCGACCTGGAGCTCGAGCCACGAGCCGGGGACGCCCTTCTTGGCCACGCGGATGCCCGCGGCCAGTCTGCCTCGGTGGTCGCCGCCGGCGCGGTCGCCGGCCACCAGGGCGGCCATGAGCCGGTCGGCCAGGCTCCCCTTGGTCTCTTCGTAGGCCCTGGCCATGGCCTCGATCACCGCGCGGCCGGTCAGGGTGTTTCCTTGGCAGGCGTAATAGCGGCCGGTTGCGCCGCCCCACCAAACGCCCGACGGGTCCGCGTTGGCCGGGTCGCGGTTGACGGCCCGGCCGGTCATATCGACGATGGCTAACTGGCGCTTCTCTCGCTGCGGATCGTCGCGGAGCAATTCAGCCAGCACGTCCTCCGGCGCCTTGCCTGCGGCCAGGAGATCGAGGGCCTTCGGGCCCCACTGGGGATTGTGCCAGTGCTGGGTGCAGAACGCGCCCACGCCGGCGCGGACGTAGGGAACCACCTTGCCCACGGCCGGGTACTTGCTCGCTACGGCGGCGCCGCAGACGCCGGTCTCGGGATCGGCCGCCACGATGGAGAAGGTGCCGGTGACCTCGGGCGGCACCGCCTTGGCCGCAACGGTCAGAGTCAACGGCAAACAACAGACCGCACTCAAGACAAGAAGCGGGCCTCTCATGAGTGTCCTCCTCACTTTCGGCAACGGGAGGAAAACTCGATTAGCGGCCGTCGTCGCCATAGAACTCTTCCCTTCGGCACGTGAACTTATCGGACGTGAATCCCACCGGGTATGCCGAGAACCGCAAGGGTTGCGTTCGGTCTATAGGCTGCTTCTCCGCGATCACTACGACGACCCGGTGCTCCCCGGGGGGAACATCATCCGGGACCTGCGCGGTCAGGCGGTGGTCGGAGCCAACCACGGCGGTTGTCTGAATCGTCTTCATCCGGGACCTCGCCTTCGAAATGGGGCATGTCGGCACCACTGTGGCACCAGATGGTATTATACCACGCCTCCGTCCGCACTGGACATCCCGCATCCCGCCTAAAGGCGGGACTACGAACGGGACTACGAACGCGCCGGCCGACTACCGCGCATACCACACCGCCAGCCGCGCCAGTTCGCGCTGACGCGACACCAGCGCGACGCGCCACCGGTGGCGGTGTCCCAGCAGCGGCGCATAGCCCTGCCCGCGGTCCAGCAGCATCGCCGCCTCCACCGCGTCCTCCACGCCCGGCGCCCGCTCGCCGCAGGCCAGACGCAGGACCCACATCCCCACCGCGTACGACAACGCCACGGCCCGAAAGCTCTCCACGACCGACCAGCCCGGCCGGTTCAGAGCGGCATAGCGGAGCGAGGCCACCAGGGCTTCAAAGAACCCGGCCAGCGGGCGGAGCACGGCCTCGTCCAAGTGGCCCAGCGGCCGCTCCAGGGACTCGAACGTCGCCGGGGCAAACGGCAGCCGGAAGAGCGGCACTTGTCCCTTGCCCCGCGCAAAGGCAATCGCCGCCTTGACCATGCGCCATCGTTCGGCCCACGATTGCTCGGGCACGAACTTGGGGTGCAGGCGGAGCCACTCCATGGCCGTCTGCCGGAAGAGCTTCATGGTCCGCGGCCCCGGCGCCATGCGAAGCTGAAACAGATCCCCGGCCTCCCTGACCGCCGATTCTTCGAGCATCTCCACGAGCTCGATCAGTCGCGGGCCCTCCAGCCGCTCCAGCCGGCATTGCTCCAGAAGAGCGCAAAACTCCAGGCCGTGGGCCAGGCGCCGCACCAGCGGGAAGCGCCCGTCGAGCATCAGGCGCGTGATCGCGTCGGTCACGGCCAGCGTATCGCGCCACCCGCGGCGCTGGCCCCTCGCGAGCGGCGGCGGCCCGGCAGCAATCGGTGCCGCATTGTGGCGCTCGACCAGCTCCTTGAGCGCGTCGACGTGCTCGGCCAGCGGGCGGCCTTGATCGCAGGCCGAGCAGCGGCAATAGCGCCGCACCGTCAGGTAGGCGCAGTCGCCCGCGGGGACGAGCTGGAGCGGGGCGATCTGGCAGATCGCCGGCTTGGCCGCGGAGCCGTGAAGCTCGTGGATGTGGCAGTGGTTCTCGGGCGTGAGGAAGATGCAGGCCCCGTCGCTCCGCTTGGCCAACTGATAGTGCTTCTTCAAGAGGCCGCCGCGCACGAGGATCTTCTTGCCGCGGTAGTCGGGGTGCTGGTCCCATTGCTGACCGCGGATCCGCTCCAGGTCCTCCGCATCCAGGGTGATGATCGTCCCGTGGCAGCAGTCGCCGCAGCCGCGGCAGTCGTAGCGCTCGAGGATCGGGGGAAGACGGATGGGCAGCATCACAAATAATACGGAAACCGCTGCGGCCGGGCCATGAGGCGGCGGGCCTGGTCGTCGTGGGCGATTTCCTGTTTGGCCTGGTCCCACTGGAGCTTGCGCCCGAGCATGTAGGCCAGGTTGCCGAGAACTGTCAGATTGGCCACGCCGGCCCCCGCCTTCACGTCCATGATCGTCTTCTTTCCGGTGCGGATTCCCACGAACCAGTCCTCGAAATGGCCGGGGCTCTTGTAGACCTCCTTGGCGCCGCCCGGCGGGGTCCACTGGCGGGCCTTGCGCTCGATCCACGTGCCGCCGTCGCCGCCCCAGTGGACAAAGCTCCCTTGATCGCCGGTGTACACGGCCCCATAGCCGGGCCGCGAGATCTTCCCGCCCGGCTCCTTGCCGATCCGCGCTTCGGGCGGCATGGGCTTGCCGGGCTGGTTCCAGGTGAGCACCCAGTCGGGGTTCTTGAACGTGTAGGTCACGGTCATGTCCACGCAGGAGTCCCAGACGCCTTGGCTGGGCGGGGTGCCGGTGGCCTCGATGGTGACGGGGCCGGTCCCATCAGCCCCCATCCACCACATTGCGCAGCTCATCACATGGGCCCCGCGGTCGCGGATCTGCCCACCGCCCGACTCCAGCATCCATCGGAACGTGCCGTGCAGATACCTCTTGTTGTACGGGCGCCAGCGGAGCGGCCCGAGCCACAGGTCCCA
>CAYGZI010000124.1:9121-11890 GCA_964354245.1 uncultured Planctomycetaceae bacterium | reverse complement strand
CCCGGCCCGGTGTGTTGCACGAAGTACCGGTTGAGGACCGTCGTGTCCTTGCCGGGACCGCCGGTGATGGTGAGCCTATCGCTGCCTTCCTTGGCATCGATGTTCAAGGTGACCGGGCCGGCGGCGTCGTAGAGGTAGGTCACCATCGGGCTGCCGGACAGCGTGACCTTCAACTGGTGGAGCGCGGGGAGGCCGCCGACCCCGCCGGCCGCGATGAACTCGTAGGTGTCACCCCCCGCCGTGCCGTTGAAGGCCGTTGGGGGATTGAGCAGCCACATATCGTTTGCGTCGGCTGTCAGGACGTTACCTGCCGCGTCCGTGATCGCCGACCCTGCCGCAGTCAGCGTCAGGACGTAGTTGGTGGTCGTGCCGCCCACCAGGGTGCCGGTCAGGCTGGTCAGGTTGCCCAAGGTCCAGGTGATGTTGTCGGCGGTGGTGAGGGTCGCGGTCGCCAGGGCGACGGCCCCGCCGTTGCGGGTGAGCGTCAAGTCTGCCAGGTCGAGTCCGTACGCGGCCTCGCTGAACACGATCGTGATGTCACTGACCGCGTTGGTCCGCGGGTCCGGAGTCACGTCCACGATGTCGGCCGAGGGAATCGACGTGTCGATCTTGATGGTCAATGGGCTAGAATCGCCGGATTCGAGCTTGCCCGGTTCGGTCTGCCGCGCGGTGATGGAGTGGGTGCCGTCGGCCAGATCGTACGTGCCGTTGGTCGTAACCGTGGTGCTCGTGCCGCCGACCACAGCGCTGCCGATTGCCGTGCCATCCGCATAAACAGTCACCGTCGCGCCGAAAACCGTTCCGGTTACGGTAAACTGCAGCGTCTTGTCCGCGGCGCTATTGTCCGGATTGGTGATATCATCGTTATGAGACAAGCCCGCGTCGGCGGCAGCCGAGAGGTCTACGCTCGTCGGCGCCAAGGTTGTGACTTGGATCGCCAGCGGCGGCGGGTCGGGACAGACGGGGAACGGCTGGGCGCAAGCCTGGGCACGGGCTTCATTGATTGCTCCGTTGACGTTCTGTAGATTCAGTTCCGGGAAAATGGCCCTCAGCCAAAGATAGACAGTCAGGCGACCGCCGCTGCCGATGATCCGGTCCGGGTCGCCACCGTCCCCAATGGTGTCCGAGCCGTAGTAAACGATTGTGTCAAATCCCGTACCGCCGTTGACGTAGTCCCCGGTTGTCTGCTCGGACGGGTGGCCGCCTTGAGTCGAAGAGTCGTGGTCGGCAAACAGATAATCGTTGGCGGCGCGGCCGTACAGTTGGTCTACCCCCCTACCGCCGAAAATGACATCCGTGGCGCTACCGCCATACAGGACATCCTTGCCATCTCCGCCATCCAGCATGGAAGACGCGTTGGTGTTGTTGACCAGGATGTCGTCCCCCGCCTCTCCAAACATTTGGAAGGACGCGATGTTTTTGAGCTTGAAGTTCTGCGGGATGGTCTCCGACGTCTGAACCAAGTTCCCCAGAGCCAGTTGCGGCCAGTCAAAGTACACGACCGTATACGTGTCCGGAGACGAGTACTCGCCAACCGCAACCTTGTCGGCCCCGCCGCTTCCGACCATCTTCAGGCGGTTCGTCCCCGTCCCGCCGTCGACCTGTACCTTCAGCGTGGTGCCGGTGCCCATATGGAAAGTGACGTAGTCGTTGGCGTCTCCGCCGTTGATCGTGAGCTTCTGGAGCGAAACGTAATCGATCAGTGCATTGGGGGCCGGCTGGGGGTTGGGCGCGAACACGACTTGTGTGCCGTGAACGATTTCGCCGGTGTTCTTCTGCTGCGGATCGGGTGCCGCAGTCGTGTCATTGGCGCAGAACACGTCGGACTGGTCGGTGCCCTCGATGAGCAGCGTGTTGACTCCCCCACCGCCGTCGAACTTCAGGCTCTTCTTCGTCGTGGAGTTCAACGGCAGCTTGGCGGTTTGCAGGTAAATCGAGAGCGTGTCGTCGCCCGTGCCGCCGTTGACCTGGACCTGAGTGGCGTTCTCGTCGGGATCGCCGGTGTCGATCTTGCCGCGGATCTCCCCGGACCCTTTGCCATCGTTGTCGTTATAGCCGATATCCAGGATTACCCTGTGGGAAGGGCTCACCGTCACGACGGAGGTGACCGCCAGACTCACCGCATCCAGCTTCAACGCATCACCGGCCCGCAACTCGATGTTGCCATCGGTGCTCTGAACTGTGACGCCGGGGTTCACGGTGAGGTCGTCGCCAGGGCCCGTGCCGCTCGGGGGGTCCGGGGGCAGGCCGCGCTCCACCACTGTGATCGTGATGTTCCCCTTGGTCGTGATATTATGCGCGATCGTCATCGGCCCGCCTCCCCAGACCGTCAGCACATTCAGCGGAAGCGTTTGGCCAACGTCGCCGTTGAAGGTCACCAGACCGTGAGTATGGAGCGTCTCATTCCCCCTGGTGTTGATCTCCAGACTGCGCGGCGTCAAGGCGCTGGCCGAGTCCACCGTCGAGTTGAAGGTGATATTGCCCCCCGCCGTCGCCGGCCCCACCAACGTGCTCGCCAGCACCGTGTCCTTGACCAGCACCACGGCGTCGTTGTACGTCTGGTTCCCACCGATCGCCGGCAACGCCAGGTTGTTCAACGTCGTCACGCTGGGATGCGCCGCCCCCACGATGTCGAACACCGTCTTCTCCGTCGTGACCCCCGGCGTCACGTCCGTCGTCAGGCTCGCCAACGCGTGCGTCCCGCCCACGTAGTCCGCCCCCACCCCATCTCCGAACTGCGTGGTCCCCGACGTGTTCACCGTCAACGAC
>CAYGZI010000124.1:0-9021 GCA_964354245.1 uncultured Planctomycetaceae bacterium | reverse complement strand
TGCGGCGCCGCGTCGCTTGCCGAATCCACCGTCGAGGCAAAGGTGATGTCCCCGCTGTTGGTGCTCGTCAGCACCGTGTCCTTCACCAGCACCACCGCGTCGTTGTACGTCTGGAAACCCGAAGTCCGCACCGTGTTCGGGTGCGTCAGGTCCAACTGCACGTCAAACCGCGTGCTCCCCGGCCCGTCCGTGGTCAGACTCGACAGCCTGGCGTTGTGGCCCACATAGTCCGCACCCCCGTCCCCAAACCGCGTCACCCCGCCCGTGTTCACCGTCAACGACTGCGGCGCCGCGTCGCTTGCCGAATCCACCGTCGAGGCAAAGGTGATGTCCCCGCCGGCCGTATCCACCAGCACCGTGTCCTGCGGCAGCGTCCCCGTCCCGTTGTACGTCTGGCCCCCTCCCGTGGTCCTCACGCTCGGATGCGCCAGCGTGCTGTTGGACACGTTCCACAACACCGCGTCGTTGATCGTCACCGTCCCCGCATTCACCCCGCCCTTGTTGGCCCCCGCGGTCGATGCGTCCATGTTGAACTGCGCGTTGCCCCCCCGGTTGCCCGCGTCCGAATCCGTCGTCAGACTCGTCAACGCCGTCGTGTTCCCCACCAGCCTGTTGAACACCTCGTTGCCCGTGGTGTTGACCGTCAAGGCAAAGCCCCCGTCCACCGTGCCGTTGAACGTGACGTTCCCGCCGGCCGTATCCGTCAGCACCGTGTCCTGAGAAAGCGTCACTGCCCCGTTGTAGATTTGCCCGCCCGTCTTCGTCTTCACAGTGGGATTGAGGTTAGTACTGCTGGGCATGTTGAAGACCGTCGTGCCGCCCGTGACGGTGAAGCTCCCGCCGACCGGCGGAACATCCAATGCGACAGAGCCGTTGATGCTCAGCGCGTCGCCAGGACTGCCTCCCATGCCGATATTCAGATTGGCATTCTGATGGTTGTTGTTTGCGGAATTGATCGTGACGGCATCAATGCCGCCGTCCGTGTTGACGTTGACAGTCCCGTTGTTCCATAGGGTGACAGACTCGAATGCCGGCGGCCCCCCACTGTTGTCCGAGACCAGAATGGCGTCGAACGTGAGAGGGGGTGGGAAGGGATTCGGAACGACCGTGTTGTCAATCCGGATGTTGTCATTGCCAGGCCCGAAGTTGACGTTGGCGACTGCCATGCCCGTGATGAAGACCGGCTCGAGGCCGGTGAAAGTGATCGTGCCGCCGTCGATCAGGACGGCGCCGTTGCCCGGCGTGACGGCGCTGGGCGTGTACGTGGCCGTCTGGCCGCTGCCGACCACGGCAAGCACATCGCCCGGCGGGGCTAACGGGGCCTGGCCGTCGTAGACGATGCCGCCAGCAGGCAGAGAGGTCCCCGCGCCGACGGCGACGATCAACGTGTCGTTTCCGGCGCCGGCGTCGAACTGGAAGGCATTGAGACCGCTGATCGTGCCCGCCGGGCCGTTGAGCAGCGAGTACTGGAGAACGTTGGCGGCGTTGGTCGGCGTGAGCGTGAGGGTGTCGTTGCCGGCCGTGCCGGTCAACACGGTGTTCCCCGAGGTGTTGTTCACGTTCAGCGTCTCGATGCCGCTGTAGGCTACCCCTTGGAGCGTGACATTGGTGGAAATGCCCCCGGCGGTGATGGTTACACTCTCGCCCAGGGCGTTGAAATTGAGCGTGTCGCCGGGGATCGATCCATTGGGCGGCGCGTTGCCTTGGATGGTCGTCGTGGCGCCGGCCAGCGTGCTCTGCACGTTGAACACGTCGCCGGACGTGTTCGACCCGGACACCGTGATCCCGCCGCCAAAGGTCCCCCCCGTGGCCGAGTAGTTGATCGTCGTCGCGTCGGCAGGACCCGCGAGCCCCGTGATCTGGCTGCTGGTCAGGACCACGTTGCTGTTCGCCGTGGCGCTGCTGTAGTCGCTCACGTAGAGCGTGTTCGAGCCCGCCCCGCCGTCGATCGTCAACGTCCCGGCGATGGCGTCCAGGTTCCCCAGGTGGGCCGGCGCGTCGCTGGAGACGTTGAAGGTGTCGGCCCCGGTGCTGCCGAGGATGGTCGTCGTCGTGCCGGCCTGCGTGGCCTGAACGTTGTAGGAAACGCCGGCCGGGCCGGGCCCGCCGTTGATGTTTAGCGCAGTAACACCGGCCCCGTAGTTGATCGCGGCGCTGGAAAGCCCGGTGATCGCGGAGCCCGTGATCGTTGCCGTCGCGTTGGTCGCATCGGTCTGGTCGTTGAGGTTCAGCGTGGTGGTTCCGCCGGTGTCGGTCACCGTGACCGGGCTGCCGATGTCCATGACGCCGCCGGAACCGATATTGACGATGTTGGAGCCGCCCCCGGCGTCGGCGTACACGGCCGCCGTGCCGCCGGCGGCCGTCCTTTGGATGTATATCGTGTCGCTTCCCACGCCACCGACGAGGAAAACGGGCTCGCCGGGAAAGCCCGTGATCACGCTGTAAGTGTTGTTGTCGGTCCCGCCTTTGATGGTGATACCGCCGCCAAAGGCCGTGGTCAGGGTGACGTTGATGCCCGGTCCGCTGATGGCCCCTGCGCCGCCGCTATAGCTGTAAGCGCTTCCGGGGATACTGCTGCTGCTGTCATCGACCATCAGCGAGTCGGTCGGCCCAGCCGTCAGAAGAAGGAACGCGGCCATGAGCGTGCTAGCCGGGCCGCTCGGGGTCCCAATGGTCACGGCGTCGTTGCCGAGGCCCTGGTTGATGTTGACCGTGGACCCGGGGTTTGCCGGGAGCGTCTGCACGCCGCCCGCAGCCGTGTCCCAGTCAAGCGAGAACGGGCTGCCGTTGACACTCCACTCCAGAAGTCCGCCGGCCTGGTCGATGACCAGCGAGTCGGACGCGCCATCGCCGGTGGCAAGCGCGGTAGGCCCCGCAAGAGAGAAAGTGTAGGCCAACAAAGTCCGCGCCTCGAGCGGCTCGATGGAGAGCCAGCGGGTGTGCGGCTTTGATCCCCAGCCAAGGAGTTTTCCAAATAGAGACCGATGCCTCGGGTTTCGATCGGCACTGCGTTTTTGCTTGCGAGACTTCATGGAGAACTCCTTCGCCATCGCGTTGGAAGGTGTCACGGGTGAATAGTCGGAGCAGCGAAAACGAGCGACAGCACGCCACGCGCACCGAGCATCGAAGCGGCCTCTTTGAAACTAGGCAAGCTGGGTCAACTAGCGGCACCGCACAGCTTATGACGAATATCTTGACTGGCAAGTAGAGGTTTGTCAATGCGTCGGGAGAGCTTTTCAGGGAACGCCAAGAGTTGCCCTCATACAACATCAGAGTACAGCGGTAGCTCGCTCGGTCAGCCGGGCTACCTTCAGGCTCCCACCTGATGAGGGGGCCGTGGGGCGACATTCGCCATCTGAGAACCACAAGGGGTTCGCGCCACGTTGGCGCAAGGCTCAGCGGGAATGGGACTTACGATGGTCGTGTCTCTGACTTCGCCGGGGAAAGCCGTCTGACGGAGGTAAACCGGGCAGCGGGCTGGAGCCAATCGGCCGCTGTTTGTAAGAAACCTCGGCGGCGTTCCGTGCTTTCAGCAAGATGAATCGGGCTTGGCAAGGCTAGGTGTTCTTACATCTCCAACGCGGAGGGCTCTTGTCGTACTGTCGCCGGTCAATCGCACCGGGGGTGAGATTGCCTTCCCCAGATGTCTCCCCCCGGTGAGCGATCGACCAACGTGGTCGGCCCAATGGTCCGAGTCCCCCGTGAAGCAATGCAATCCACGGTGTCCATCTTCTTTCCGGCGCGAGTCGGGATCGAGGTTGCTTGCGGATCGCGTAAAAGCGGTGACAATAGGCTTCGGGCCCGCGGCGTTCTCGGGCCGGCACAAGGCAGCGAGACTCGGTTGCGCAAGGAGCGATCTGATGGCTTGTTCGATGAATCGGCGCGATTGGCTGCGGGCGATGGGATTGTCGGGCGTGGCTGCCGGGTTGGTGCCGCTGGGGCCGGCCCCGGGCACCATCCGCAGGATGGTCGCGGACCGGGACGTTGCGCTGCCGGGCGGCTTCCAGAGCCACATCGTCGCCGTCGGCAAGGTCCAGGCCGGTCGAGGCAGTCCATCCCTGGTGGACGGCAAGGTCATCCAACCGCGGCGCGAGCTGCCGATCCTGCACACGACCGACGTGCTCGTGGTGGGAGCGGGGTCGGCAGGCGTGACGGCCGCGATTGCCGCCAAGCGGGCCGGGGCCGCCGTGACCCTGGTGGAGCGCTACGGCCATTTCGGCGGCCTCTGGACCGGCGGCCTGGTGCTCCTGGTCACCGGTCACATCGTCAAAGGGGGCAAGCAAGTCTGCCAAGGGATCGGCGAGGAGATGATGCGCCGCCTGGACAAGCTCGACGGCGCAATCATCGACCGCCGGCCCGGCGTCGATCCGACCGCCGACGCCGAGGCCGTCAAATACGTGATGGTCGAGATGATCGAGGAGGCCGGCGTCAAGGTGTTTCTGCACTGTTGGGGCGTCGATGCGATCGTCAACGGACAGACGGTTTATGGGGCCGTCTTCGAGAGCAAGTCGGGGCGCCAGGCCATCCTGGCCAAGACGGTCATCGACGCGACCGGCGACGGCGACCTGTTTGCCGCCGCCGGGGCCACTTTCGAGCACCGGACCCACAACGTGGGGCTCGTCTCCCGCGTGGGAAACCTGGACAAAGTCGCCGCAAGCCAGGCCAAGGCAGCGGCGAAACCCAAGAACCTCGGCAGTCGGACCCCCGTGCCCGGGGTGAACTGGGTGAACCTCACCGGGCCGGAAGTGGATGGGCTCGACGTGGCGACCCTCACCCGGCTGGAATTGCAGCACCGCAAGTCGATTTGGCAGAACGTGCAGAAGATCCGCAGCACGCCGGGCTACGAAAAAGTCTACCTGGTAGAGACCGCGCCGCAGTTGGGGGTGCGGATCACGCGCGTCCTGGAGGGCGTGAAGACCGTCCGGCTTGCCGACCTGAAAGCGGGAACAGCGCTGGCCGACGTGGTCGGCGTGGGCGGGGCGTCCGGCGGAGGCCACGGCCCCTGGCAAATCCCCTACGGCGCGCTGGTGCCGCGGAAGGTCGATCACCTCTTGGCCGCCGGCCGGTGCATCAGCGCCGAGCTGCGCATGGCCGACCTGGTGCGGCTGATCCCCAATTGCTTTGTGACGGGCCATGCCGCGGGTGTGGCCGCCGCCGTGGCCGTGCAAGACGGCTGCCGCCCACGGGACGTCGACGTGGCCAAGGTGCAGAAGGTTCTCCGGCAGCAGGAGGCATACCTGGGTTGATGGGTTTCCGGCGGCAATTGGCGAGGCTCGTCCCGGCCCTCGGCGAGGACTACGCGCCGTGGTCGCTGCCTCTGGTCGGCATCGTCGGCCGGTGCTGTGTGGTCCCAAGTGCCGGCCAGAGCCGATTGCTTTGGGAGGGCCCAATAGGGGCTGCATTCGGGTGGGATGGCTCTGGAGTCGAGCGGGGCCCTCGCATCGCGTCGGCGCGTCCCAGAATCGCTCTGGAAGCTGTCGAGTTGGGTAGCTTTCGGCGCCGTCAGCCCCGCCGGTTGGTCGCCGTGTCGGTCGCTCTGGAAACGATTCTCTTCGCCGGCTCACGCGACACGCTGCGGAAGTACCACACGCGAAGTCAACAGTTGCTTAATTCCCGTTACGTCAAACCCAAGGTCGCTAGCCGACTGCGGCCTGAGTGCCTCGCTGGCCCGCGCCGGCAGGGCATCCTGCCCCTGGAGCCGGATCTCGGTCCATTCGATGTCACCCTTCGGGTCCGATTGTCCTGGCACAATCAACCGCTGAAGAGTCTCGGGAATTCGGGCGTCCACGGTCTCGTCGGCATTCTTCAATCGCTCCAGGGCAGCTTTGCCGGACTCCCCCCCGATCTCGTCGTTCGATTCGGGAACGCTCACCACGAGCATGGTCCGCTTCGCTGCCTTGGCAGCTTCGGTCAGGGCCTGCGCAAACGCGAACTGCGTGCCGGAGAATAGATGCCAATTGGCGGGCATCGAGTGGGTCTTGCCGCGATGTCCTCGTCGCCTGCGAACATCGGGTCGCTATCCGGATCATCGACCAGCGACGCGGACAGCACCGCCCTACACGCCGCCAGCGGACGCCTCGCCCACCACAAGTGGAGCGTGTTCGGATGTCCGTGCCGAATACTCTTCTCCTTCGCCGCCGCCTTGTTAATGGCCTCCAGCGGCAAGGCCACTTCGATCATTTTCTTGAGGTAGCTCACGGAATCTGCACTCCACACTTGTTGGCAATGGCAATCGCAAGGTTCTTGAAATGTTCGTGGCAACCCTGTACCGCATACAGGTGACCGCCGAGGGCGCCGTCCGCGGCCTTGAGGTAGAACATGGGTTTCAGTGCGTCTTGGGCCAGCGTCATCAAGCTCCGATAGTTTTTCAGGGAAGCCAGGCAATTGGGATCGTTCATCACGCGAGGGACGGTCTTGCCTTGTACGTCGAGGACTTCGCTGCGGTACGTTGCGGGAATGTGCGACATCCAACGTTCGTATGCCTTCACGGGACGGTCCAGGCGCACCGCATGTTGAAGGATTACGTATCCAACGGGATTCATGTCACCGCGTGGCAGGAGCAAGGCGGGGTCGGCCGGGCGCCGCTGGAGGCGATCCGCCCACTGCCTCCGCCAGTCGCGCAGCCTGGGGCCGAGATTCTTCAGGCCTTGCAGGGAAAACACGTCGGGAGCAAGCGGCACGACGACGGAATCGGCGGCAAGGATCGCTGCTCGATTGATCGCGCCCAAATTGGGCCCCACGTCAATCAGGGCCAAGTTCGCGTCTTGCTGTTGGGTGGCACTGACCAGAATGCGGTGAAACGACGAGGTCACGCGGAAGGCATCTTCCTTTCGGTCCAAGCACCGCGGCCAGGCGTCGGACAGCATGTCTTCAAATGACGATAATCCGGGATCCCCTACCACTAATCCAACGCGATCGGTAATTCGCTCGACGTGTGGATCGCGCACATCGCCGATGCCGCGGAGAAACGGCGCCACGCACCCCACGCCGAATCGTTGGACGAATCCCAATGCCTTCATCGCCTCTGCGAGCAACGGGTTCCGGTAGTCGGTAACCTGTGGTTGGCCGAAGTTCTCGGGATTCACTTGACCATATAAGCCGCCTGGGCTGTGGATCTCGATGCGGTCGGAGTACCAATACACCCTCACCGGCGCATTGGTCGTCTCATAGGTGCGATGGAGGACTGCGTTACGGACAAGTTGCTGCAAGGCGACGATCGGGTAGTCGGGATAGTTGGCCTCCGTGACGCCGGCGCGAATGTTGCCGGCGACCGAGATGTTGGCGTCGACAACTTCGTCAAGCTGCCGTAGGACCTCATGTCGGACAGCGTTCTCAGTAGCTCATCCGTGATCCGCAGATTCGCACACGTGCCATCGTTATTGACTCCAACGAACACCACTCCCGGCTTGCAATGGCTATTTCTGAGGGTCTATTCGCGGCCATGAGCCGCTCCGAAAACCACTGGCGGAAGCGGTGAGAGTTTTCGCTCCTGCTCCAATTCACCCACACGCTTCTGGAGCCGTGCAGCCAGGTCGTCGGCCCGATGGTCCCAATAGTTGATCTCCTCGGTCAGCCGCTCCTTGACGGCGGCCATCGTCTTATCGACCAGTTCTTCTTTGCGTCCGCGGAGTTCCTCAAAGTGCGACGGAACCAAGTGCTGGTTGGCGTACTCCAGGGCCTTGCCGGGCACGGCAATCAGGCGCCTCTCAAACGTGATTCGCTCATAACGAGTCATCACGGGTGTGCCGTGCCCGATGGCTCGATCGCGATTGCGGATCACCGCGGGCACGCTGGTGATTTCGTATCGCTTGGGTTCTCGTTCCCAGACGGTGCCGCCAAGGAGCCGGAAGGCTTCGAGGAAGAATGAGGCGATGAAGTGGGGCTGAAGCCGACGGGCCTCGGCCCGGTTGAATTCCTCGCGGACGTATTCGGTGACCTGCTCGTAGAGTTTGGCCTCGGGGTCCGACAGGTCATATTTCACCGTATAGGCCATTCGCTCGGGGAACAGCGGCGTGCCGTCGAATTTGAGCAACTGCTCATTGACCAGCCTCCGCATCAGGTCCGACGTATCGACGGCATGGACTCCGTCGCGGAATCGTCCCTCAAAGCGGTCGCCGTCCAAGAGCGCCATGAAAAGCTGAAAATCGCCGTGCACCGACAATTCTTTGGTGAGCAACCCGGCCATGATGGTCTTGCCGGACTCCGGGTCGTCGGCCAGGAGATATCGGAGCGGCTGCCGGGGAAGCATTTGCCCGTAGACGGCCGCGACATGGGCGTGTCAGAACCCTTGGCTTCCCCGGCGCGCCCGGCCCCGGCTCACAGGTCAAAGGTCATGGAAGACCTCCCCGCCAATCGTCTCAAAGGTGTGCCTCAGAGCGTAGAAGCCCCTACCCTTACGCACGGGCTCAAGGGACTTCAGAAGCTTCGTCGTTTCCTGAGAGACGGGATTGTCGGACGTGTCCTTGTGCCACGAGCCGCCGTACTTGGTCACAAACACTAGGTCGGCATGGTCGGGATTCTTGGGCTTGGGCCGCTGGGTCAGCCAACTTGCTCGTGAGGAATCTGTTGAGATAATCCCTGACTGTGACACCCGCGCCTGACACCCGCGGGGTCCGTCCGGCGAGAAGATCATCCTTGACGGCCAACCAGCGCTCGAGGGCCGCCTGCGCCCCGTGGTCCCCGTCGGGGGTCACGGGGCCGAAGTAGTGGAGCTTCTGCCGGATCTTCTTGGCCCACCTGCGCGTGGCATGGGGAAAGAGGGGGAAGTCGCGGTGGGGCTTGGCGACCCTCGCCGCCGAAGTAGAATGGGTCGTGGTCGATACCTCCTATCAAGGTGTGGACCGGGCTGCCCTGACCCCCATCGCCAGAGCAGCCACTCCCTTAAGCGTAGCGGGGGTCATAAAAGGTGTCAGTAGGGCAGAGACGGGTGGTTGGAGAATAGTTGTAAGTCCTTTAGAAGCAAGAACTTGGCGGCGTAGCTCAGTTGGTTAGAGCAGCGGAATCATAATCCGCGTGTCGTAG
>CAYGZI010000123.1:0-11916 GCA_964354245.1 uncultured Planctomycetaceae bacterium | reverse complement strand
TTGATGGGCCGCCACAAGGACGTCGCCTGCGCCAAGTGAGGCTATCCCTATCAGGTCACCGCCAGCGGGGAGGTGGACCCGCGGACGGGGCAGCCCACGGGCGTGCGCATCGTTGGCGGCACGTGCCCCAACTGCCGCTTCCCCATGGATCTGGCCCCCGGCAACCCCCAGGGCAAGACCTATCGCTCGTTCAAGGGGGACCGGATCCTGGTGGCCAAGTTCCCCTACCACCTGGCCGATCCCGACCGGTGGGACGTGGCCGTATTCGCGTACCCGGGGGAAGCAAGGACCAACTACATCAAGCGTCTGGTGGGGTTGCCCAACGAGACGCTGTCGATCCGCCGCGGCGACGTCTTCGTCCAGCCCAACGGCAAGGGCCCGCCTGCGATCGAGCGCAAGCCCCCGCGCAAGATCCTCGCAATGATGCAGCCGGTCTGCGACAGCGACTACGTGGTGCCGGAGATGGTCCGCCAGGGCTGGCCGCTCCACTGGATTGCCGAGCCGGGAGAAGGGGACACCGGGGCCTGGCAGACCTCGGAGGATCTGAAGCGGTTCTGCACGGACGGCACGCTGGCGGGCGAAGCGTGGCTGGGCTATCACCACTACGTGCCCACGCCGGAGGCCTGGAGGGCCATGCTCCGGGGCGGCACGTTCGACGTGCGGACGGGTTATCCCAAGCCGCAGTTGATCGCCGACTTCGCCGCCTACAATACGGCGGTGGCGCAGCCCGGCCAGCAGCCCAATCCATCCCGGTTCGGCCTGCACTGGGTGGGCGACCTGGTGCTGGAGTGTACCCTCCAGGTCCAAAGCACGCAGGGGCAGTTCCTGATGACGCTGGTCGAAGGGGGAAGGTTCTTCCGGTGCGAGTTGGACGTGGCCACGGGGAGGGCCACCCTCTTGGTGGACGGGGCACGGCCGTTTCAGACGGCCGCCGAGACCCGCGTGCGCGGGCCGGGCAAATACGATCTCCGCTTCGCCAACGTGGACGACCAACTGGTCCTGTGGGTCAACGGCAGCGTGGTGAAGTTCGACCCCAGGCCCGAGTACGACCCCAGAGTGTCGCCCGCTGCCGATCGGGCCGGCCTCGACGCGGCGCGCGGGGATGGGACGGGCGAGTCCGTGGCCGGTCTCGACCCGGAGCCCACCGCGGCCGATCTCCAGCCCGCTCGGATCGGCTCCCGGGGCCTCGCGGCAACGGCGAGCCGCTTGCGCCTGTTCCGCGACGCGTACTACATTGCCACTCGCTCCACCCAGAAGCAGAGCGATTACGATCTTCCCCCCGAGTTCTCCGGGAGCCACCCGTTGGTGAGTCCGACGGCGGAATCGCTCGCTGCGCTGTTTTCGGACCCGGACCAATGGTCGTTCTTCAAGTATCGCCGGGAGGTCTGGTTCGCGCTCCAGGCCGACCAGTTCCTGATGCTCGGCGACAATAGCGCGGAGAGCAAAGACAGCCGCCTCTGGGAATCCGACGACGAGGTCCCGTATTTTGTCCGGCGCGATCTGCTCAAGGGCAAGGCGTTGTGGATCTACTGGCCGCACTCCTGGGACCGGTTTCCGGGAAGCGACAAGATCGGTTGGTTCCCCAACGGGATTTGGCTCCCGATGTTTCCAAACGTCGTGCGGATGGGATTCGTGCGCTAGTTATGCTCGAAGTCCGCGGATTGGTGAAAACCTACGGCGCCCGCCGCGTGGTCGACGGCGTGGACTTCGAGGTCTACGCCGGCGAGATCGTCGGCCTCCTGGGGCCCAACGGGGCCGGCAAGACCACCTGCTTCCGCATGACCTGCGGCATGATCGAGCCCAACGCCGGCACCGTCCGGCTCGGCGGCATCGACGTGACCGGCTGGCCCATGTATCGCCGCGCCCGCGACGGGGGCATGGGCTACCTTGCCCAGGAATCGAGCGTCTTCCGCAAGCTCTCGGTCCAAGACAACCTGCTCGGAGTGATGGAGCTGTTGGGCATGGGGCGCAAGGCCCGCCGCAAGCGGTGCGACGAGCTGCTCCAGCAATTCGACATCGCCCACCTCCGCAAGTCCCTGGCCATGTCGCTCTCGGGCGGCGAGCGGCGCCGGCTGGAGATCGCCCGATCGCTGGTCTCAAATCCCAAGATCATCCTGCTGGATGAGCCCTTCACGGGGATCGACCCGGTGACCATTGCCAGCATCCAGGAGATCGTGCGCCGGCTGCGCTACAACGGCATTGCCATCCTCATCACGGACCACCAGGTCCGGGAGACGCTGCAGATCACCGACCGCAGCTATGTGATCCGCCAGGGCAAGGTCCTCTGCCACGGGTCGCCTCAAGAGGTGCTCGACCATCCGGACGCGCGAAAGTACTACTTCGGCGAGGACATGAGCCTGGGAGCCGCGTGATGCCGTGCATCCCAATGACCTGGGGAATCGGCACTTGGCTCGCTACGTTGCCGATGCCCTGGAGCGGATGTACGGGCCGGCAATCCGCCGGTAGAAGTCTGATCCGCGGCAGGTTTTGCCGAGTGAAGCGAAGCGGCAAACATTTTCCTGGCCCTCGGGTCCGGGCTGTGCGCCCTGGGAAAGGATCTGCTATAATGCCTGCCGCCGGGTGGAAAACGTTGATTCTGCCGGGGCGATCCTCGCCGGATCGTTCCCTCGATTGTTGCCTTCGAGTAATCAGGACGATGCGATGGCTGTCCAGCTCACGAAGCGTCATCGGGAAGTGATTCGCCTGCTCAGCCTGGGCTGCACCGTGGCCGAAGCGGCGAAGATCCTCAAGCTCTCGCCCAGCACGGTGGACAACCACAAGACGGCTGCCATGGCCCGCTTGGGCACCGACAAGCTCGCCCTGCTCACCCGGCTGGCCCTGAAACTGCGGATCTCCAGCCTCAAGGACAAGCTCGCGCCCCGCGAGAAGCGGCTCAGCGGGCGCAAGAACGACGGCTGGAACTAACGACTCGCGCCCGCGCTGGCGCGAGGTTTCCCGTCAGGAGGATAGGCATTGCTGCCTGTCCGTATTCCGGGCTCAAACGCGCGACAGGTCTTGCACCTGGCGACGATACCTGGCCGCCTCGTGCAAGAGCCGCTTCTTCCTCGGCTTGCTCGATACGGTCCGCGCGAGATTGTCGTATTTCCTGGCCAGTGCGAGCTTGGTCTGCACCAGCTTGGCGTGTCTGTTCTCGGTCGTCATTTCTCTCTCTCCCAACGATCAGCCGAGCTTCTCCGGCACTTCCTTCATGGGGCCCATCCACCGCAGCTCGCGCTGGATGGCATCGCTCATCTTGTACTTCCTCGCCACGTCGGCGAGCTTCGCCCCGCGGACGTCGATCTTCGCCAGATCGTTCTGGCCCAGGCCGAATTGGGCGCAGAAGTCCAGGTATCCCACCCACGACGCGTCGATGCCCATCGCCTCGATGGCCACGCGGTCGGCGGCCACGTAGTCGGTCGAGGCGATGGCGACCCGCGACGGCACGCGGGTGCCGTCGTTCGGGCCGTTGCCTTCCATCCCCTCGAAGCCGTCGATCACGGTCGCGCCCCAGCACGGCTGGAGTATCTTGGCCGTCAGCGCAATGTCCACGTGCGTCTGGCGCACGCCGCCGTGGTAGATCCGCTTGTCGTTCCACCGCTGCTTCTCCTTGCGCGGGCTGTGCAGCGGCGCGCCGAGGGCCATGTTCTTGATCGAGAGGGTGGCCACCACCGTGTTGTGGGTCTTCATGATCGCCGAGCAGATGACAAAGGCGTTGGGGTCCAAGAGCCGCGCCGCCAGCCGCACCGGCACGACGTGCAGATCGCCGTCCAGGATCGCGTGGGTCTGGTACTTTCCCTCTTCGTTCAGGTCCACCAGGCTGACCTGAAGCGGCTTGTGCTCCTTGATAACGTCGTCGTAGCGGAAGTTGTCGTATCCCTCCGTGGTAAAGCCGGCCGAGGATTCGGCAATCACGACCGGACCCTTGAACCTCGGCCCAAGGAAATCCAGCACGCCGTGCAGGGCGTCCACGTGGGTCGAGGCAAGCTGGTTCCTCGTGTTGACGATGTTGGGCTTGATGACGACGTACTTCTTCGTCTTCAGCACCGGCAGGATACGGTCCTCGATCGCCACCAGCGAATCGCAGATGTTTTTGCGCCGGCTCTCGCCGCTGGCCAGCGCGACCACGGACCGGCGCCCGGACGGGCCAGGGGGCGGCGGTGCGATTGGCGGCGGCGACGGCACGACGCCCGGTTCCTGCGCAAACAGCAGTCTGCCCGATGCGGTGACCGCCGCAGCACTCCAGAGGAAACCCCTGCGGGAGATTGTGTGTTCCATGGTTGAGCCTTCCCGTCAAAGTGGAGATGGTATCGCTTTGCGTCGGCAAGAGTCGGTTTTCAACGGACACTCCGCGCGTGTCCCTGGCCCCATGCCGCAAGCCTACAGGAACCCCGCCGAGACGTCAAGTATTCCGCGCGGCGTCTGGGAATCCGCCCCTTGCGCCGGGGCGAATCCCCGACGTGGGGTTGAACCCGGCCGTGCCCGTGAGGTAAAACAAAATCCAGCGGCAGCCAACGATTCCCATCCCAGGAGACCAGCCCATGCCCGTTCCACGACAATCCAGCCTCCGTCCCCTCAGCCGACGGCAATTCCTTTGTCAATCCGCGGCAGCGGCCGGCGTGCTGAGCCTGCCCGTCGTGTTGCCCTCTTCGGTCCTGGGACTGGCCGGCGCAACGGCGCCGTCCGGCCGGGTCGTGCTGGGGTGCATCGGCCTGGGGATCCAAGGCACGGGCAACATGCGGACTTTCCGCGGGAACTCCGACTGCCAGGTGGTCGCCGTGTGCGACGTCCACGAGACCCAGCGGAGCCGGGCCAAGCAGGCCGTGGACGAGTTCTACGGCAACAAGGACTGCGCGGCCGTCAAGGATTTCCGCGAGCTGATCGGACGAAAGGACATCGACGCCGTGCAGATCACCACGCCCGACCACTGGCATCCGCTGGTGGCCCTGGAGGCGACCCGGCAAGGCAAGCATATGTACTGCGAGAAGCCGATGGGCTGGAGCGCGCGGGCTGCGCAGGCCGTGCGCAAGGCGGTGCAGCAAAGCGGCGTGGTCTTCCAGTTCGGCACGCAGCAGCGGTCCGGCGGCAAGTTCCGGCTCGCCTGCGAGCTGGTCCGCAACGGCAAGATCGGCCAATTGAAAACGATCCTCGTGGGGGTGCCCGGCAGTTGGACTTGTCCGCGTCAGCCCACCGAGCCGGTCCCCAAGGAGCTGGACTACGACCTGTGGCTGGGCCCGGCGCCCGAGGCCCCTTACTGCTACCAGCGCTGCCGCCCCTACACGGAGAAGGAAGGCTGGAGCATCTGGTACTGCATCTCGGACTATTGCACGGGCATGATCGGCAACTGGGGCGTCCACCACCTCGACATCGCCCAGTGGGGAAACGGCACCGAGCTGAGCGGGCCGACGGAGATCGAGGGCACGGGAGTGTTTCCCAAGGACATGCTGACCGATTGCGCCGTGAGCTGGCAGGTCGAGAACCGCTATGCCAACGGCGTGGTCCTGGTCCATACGGACGACGGCACCGCCAAAAAGCACCCCTTGCAGGTGTCGAAATATGGCCACGGGGTCCTGTTCCTGGGCACCGAGGGCTGGGTCCACGTGGACCGCGAGGTGCTGGACGCCCAGCCCAAGTCGCTGCTCAAAGCGACGCTCGGCCCCAACGACGTCCGCCTGCTGAAGAGCGACAACCACCACGTCAACTTCATCGACGCGATCAAAGGCCGGACTAGGCCGGCTGCGCCCATCGACGTGGCCGTCCGCACCGACGCCTTGTGCCATCTCCAGCAGATCGCCATCAAGCTCCGGCGCAAACTGCGATGGGATCCGGCCCAGGAGGCCTTTGTCCAGGACGATGAGGCCAACCGCATGTTGGACCGGCCCATGCGGGCGCCGTGGAACGTGTGAGGCCCCGGCCCACCAAGGGACTGGCAATCGCCCCGGCGCTCGACTAAGATCTCCAGCGGATCGGGCAAGACGTGAGACCTCGCCCCAATGCCCGGGCAGCCGGCCGGCCACCCGAACCCGCGCCTGCTGCCCCCCGCCTGAAGGATTGTGCCATGCGAAACTCTCTCACTTTGTTCCTGCCGCGGTGCTCGATTCTCTTGGCAGCCTTGCTGGCCTCAGCCTCCGCGGCGCGAGCCGCCAATCCCGACCCGCCGCAAGGGTTCACCGTCCTGTTCAACGGCAAGGACCTTACGGGCTGGCACGGCATGCCGCACTTCGATCCCTACAAGCTCGCCGCCATGCCGGAGGCGGAGCGGAACAAGCTGATCGACGGGTGGACCGACGACGCCAAGAAGCACTGGAAGGTCGAAGGCGGCGAGCTAGTCAACGACGGCAACGGCGCCTATCTGGCCACCGACAAGGAGTTCGGCGACGTCGAGTTCTTAATCGAGTACAAGACGGTGGCGAAGGCCGACAGCGGCATCTACCTCCGGGCCACGCCGCAGGTGCAGATTTGGGACTACACCAAGGAGGGCGGCAAGTGGGGCATCGGGGCCGACAAGGGAAGCGGCGGCCTGTGGAACAACAGCCCCGGCGCCCCTGGCAAGGACCCGCTGGTGCTGGCCGATAAGCCGTTCGGCCAGTGGAACAAGTTCCGCATCATTCAGGTCGGCGAGCGCGTCACGGTCTACTTGAACGACAAGCTTGTCGTGGATCACGCGCCGTTGGAAAACTTCTGGGACCGCAAGCTCCCGCTTTTGAAGAAGGCCCCGATCCAGCTCCAGACCCACGGCGGCGAGATCCGCTGGCGCAACGTCTTCATCCGCGAGATCCCGCCCGATGAGGCCAACGCGATCCTTCGCCAGCACGGCTCGGCCGGGTTCCAGGACGTCTTCAACGGCAAGGACTTTACCGGCTGGGCCGGGCCCGTGGATCAATACGAGGTCAAGGACGGGGCCATCGTCTGCCAGCCTCGCAAGGGCGGAACGATCTACACCAAGGACCAGTACTCCGACTTCGTTGCCCGGCTCGAATACCGGCTTCCGCCCGGCGGCAACAACGGCTTGGCGATCCGTTACCCTGGAAAAGGCGACAGTGCGTACGTGGGGATGTGCGAACTCCAGATCCTGGACGACGACGCGGCGATGTATGCCCGGCTCGACAAGCGGCAATATAATGGCTCGGCCTACGGCATGGTCGCGGTCCACCGCGGCTACCTGCGCCCGACCGGCCAGTGGAACTTCATGGAGGTTGCCGTGCGAGGGCCGACGATCCGCGTGGAGCTCAACGGCACGCGCGTGCTGGACGCCGACCTGAGCAAGGTGACCGAGTACATGGCCAACTCGCCCCACCCCGGCAAGACCCGCACGTCGGGCCACTTCGGGTTCTGCGGCCACAGCGACCCGGTGGCGTTCCGCAACGTCCAGATCAAGCGTCTCGAAAAGCAATAGGAGCCGGTCCATGTCCGAAGCGAAACTCGACCTCTGCAAGCTCCACAAGGACGAGTACGTCGCCCCCAAGAAGCCCCAGCTCGTAAAGACCCGGCCGGCCAAGTACCTGGCGATCGTTGGCCGGGGGAAGCCCGGCGACGAGTCGTTCCAATCCCAAATCGGATCGCTCTACGGCGTGGCGTACACGCTGAAGTTCATGAGCAAGGCGGCCGGGCAAGACTACAAGGTCGCCACGCTGGAGGGGCTTTATTGGGGCGACGATCCGCAGTCATGCCTCTTCGGCCAGGCGCTGACGGCGTTGAACTGGAGGCTCCTGATCCGCACGCCGGACTTCATCACCGCCAAGCAGCTCAAGGAGGCCGTCGCCGCACTGGCCGAGAAAGGCAAGGCCCCGCGGACTGGCGACGTGAAGCTGGAGAAGCTCAACGAGGGGCTCTGCGTGCAGATGCTTCACGTGGGCCCCTACGCCGCGGAGAAGAGGACCATCGACGCCATGACCGACTTCATGAAAGAGCAAGGTCTCGCGCCTAATGGCCCGCACCACGAGATCTATCTGTCCGACCCGCGGCGCGTGCCGGAGGAGCGGCTCAAGACGATCCTGCGGATGCCGGTGCGTAAGGCGCCGCGAGAGGCGTAATGGGCCAGGTGACGTGAAGGAGGAGGAACCGCGGTGTCTCCAAAGGAAGTCCTCACCCAGGCACTAGACGGCTTGAGTGACGCTGACCTGGAACGGGTCGCAGACTACGTTGCGTTCTTGCGGTTTCGAGAACATTTGCGTGCGACTCCCCCGCACAGCGTCGCGCAGACCGCTGCGCTCTACGCAGAAGCCGCAGAGGATGAGCGCGCGCTCGCGGAGGAGGGTATGACGCAATACTATCGAGGGTTGGCGGCTGATGACAAGCGATGACGGAAGACGTCAGGTGCGATACCGCCGGACTTCCTCCATGAGCCGGTTGGCCGCGCCCGCATCCGGGGCGCCGGAGACCTTGTAGAAGACCCCGCCGGGAAGCCCGTGCCGCTTCAGGCCCTCGGCGAACCGCTCGAAATCCACCTGGACCACCAGCGGCACGTCCCAGGTGCGGGCCCGCAATTGCGGGAGCACCTCAAAGGCCGCCGGGAATCCCTTGTCGTCGCCCAGGAAGATCGCCTTGAGGCCCTTGAGCGTGGAGACGGCCTCCAGCAGGTGGCGACCGTTGCCGTGGATGTGGAGCACGCCGCCGTCGAAGCGGGCGAAGATTCGCTCGACGGGCTCCCGCCCCCAATCCTCGAAGTACTCGACCGAGGTCATGTGGAACGGATCGACGCTCTCGGAAATGGTCCTTCCAGGGGCCCATTGGACCATGTTGCTGGCCGTGCCGCCGCGCAATAGCCCGACGCGATCGAAAAACGTCTCGTGGACCGCCGCGTTCAGGTCGAAGGCCAACTCGATCGCCCGGCGGGCCATCTCCGGACACTCGAAGAGGCTCAGGTACGTGCGAGTGGCACCGATGAGCTCGAAGACGAAGTTCAGCCCGTCGATCAGGATGAAGTGGCTAATGCCGAACTTCCCGGCTGCGCCTTGGACGAAGACCTCAAGCTGGCGCAGGTACCGGTGAAACCACGGATGGGAGCGGTCGAAGCGTAGCGCGTCGAACTGCGGCCAGTCCTCAAGCAACGGCGCGACCATCGAGGAGATCCAGCCGTTTTCCGGATGGGCCATGAACTGGACGTTGCCGCCCAGGAGCCCGCCGTAGAGCCCCTGGTCCATCTCGCTCAAGTAGGCGCAAGGAATCGAGTCGTCCTCCAGGGCCGCCCGCTCTCGCAGGAACCTGTCCCAGAAGGCGATGCGCTCGCGGGGGTCGGGGTATTCGCAGAACCCGTGCGCGTACTTGCGGCCGAACTCCTCAAGTGCGGCCGAAGGGATGCTCAGCGTAGCCAGGATCCGGTCCATCGCCCCGCGCAAGTGCAGCAGGCGCAGGCGGTCGATGGCCTCGTCGGCGTTCGGTTTGTAGGCAAGATCCGTCACAAGTCTTGCATGAGCTCGTCGAACTTCTCGACGGTCACGGCCGGGGCGGTGGAAAACGCGATGCCGCTCATGCGCCCCAGCGCCACCGAGGCCTTCATCGCCTCCTCCGTGCCCGGGAAATCGACCACGAAGACCAGGTCGTGCCGTCCGAGGGTGGCGTACATGGCCTGGACCTCGCCGCCGTAGCGCGAGATCAGATCGACGGCCGCGTCGGTCCGCTCGCCGCTGATGGCCTTAACGGCCTCGGCCGAGTACTTGCCGAACATCAGAAACGTGGCCATGGCTTGGCTCCTTGAGCAGTAGGCAGTAGTCAGTAGACGGAATGGCCCCTTCCGCATTCATCCTTCATCCCTCATCCCTCATCCCTGCTCCCCAATCACTAATCCCGAGCCCCTACTTCTTCACCTGCGGGACATGGTGCGTCTCCCAGTCCCGCTTGCCTTCGAGGTACATTAGCCATTGGGCGCCGGCGGCGATCAAGTGGGCGTAGCCGCCGCTGTCGGAAAAATGATCCCAGTGCGTGCCCGTGCCTATGCCGGTGGGAATGTATCCCTTCTCCTTGAAGATCGCCTGCCAGGTCCGCAGGCCGCCGGCCAACTCCCGCTGCAAAGATCGTTTCACGTCCTTTTCCCGGTCGGCAAGACGTAGCGGGCCGTCCTTGGACGAGCTGGGCCCGCGTTCCGTGTCCCAGATGCCGGGCCAGGCCTTGAGCATTTGCAGGGCCCAGCCGCAGCAAACCATGTTCTGCGGGCCCATGCGCGAGCCGATGGGCCGCGGACCGCCGCCCGGCCCCTTACGGTCCGAGCGATAGTCCAGCGGCTTGCCATCGACGAAATAGTACGGGTGCAGGTCAAAGACGTTGATCCCCGGGGCGGGCGGCGAGTCGTCGCAATAGGCCCGGTAGAGCATGGGCTCGGTGTATGCGTCATAGATGGTCTTGAACACCGGCCCGGGCATCGCGCCGCCGGAGCGGGCAATGCCAAAGTAGTAGCGGTACTCCTGGTCGTCGGCAAAACCGGGGAGCGGGTAGCGCTGGCCTGGCTTGAAGTTGACCGTCGCCCGAGTGTAGTGGTTGTCCGGAGTCCAGTCGTACGGGTCGTCGGGCGAGGGGACGTGCTTCATTAGCTTCGAGTCGCCCAGGGCCAAGGCTGCCGGGGCCACGCACATGGGGATCGGGCCGTGGTGCCTCATGCGGCACTCGTGGAGGTTCTTGGCGGCCTCGGCGACTTCGGCGGCGAGCTTGCGATCGGCGGGGTCCCGCGAGTCCTTCAGGAGCAGCCAGGAGACCATCAGCATGACGCCCAGGTCCTGGGCCATGTGGTTGGAGCTGCCGAGCGAGTACCCATCCAAGAGGTAGTTGGGATTCGGCTTGCCGGCGAGGTTGTCCACGCAAGGGAATGGCCCACGCAGGTTCTTGCCGAGGCGGCGCTCCAGGCTCACCGAGCCGCCGTCGTCCCAGAAGTAAGGCACGAAGCCCTTTTCGCCGGCTTGCAGGAGGTGCTCCCGGTCGAAGACGTGGGCCTCCGGCCGGGCGTCGTTCCTCCCGCCCGCGAAAAGCTTTTCGCTGTGGTTGAGCATCTTCAGGTAAAAGGGGAGCAGCCAGCGGGTGAGGAACTCCTTGTAGAACGGCTCGCCGGTGGCGCGGTAGGCGGTGGCCAGTGCCGCGGCCAGCCAGGCCCCGTCGTGCATGGTGTCGAGGGCCTCCCCCTGGACGAACTGGTCGAGCTGGCCCTTGCGGCGCACGTCGAAGTACTCGTAGACCATGCCGCGCTGGGGCGAATCGGCCCTCTTCTTGAGGTGGTTGTCGAAGACGAACTGGGCCAATTCGCGCATGAACTCGCGCGTTTCCGCGGCGGTCATGGGCGGCTGCAGGTGGGCCTTCTCCCAGGCCGGGGGCGCGGCCGCGGCGAGTGAAGCCGCGAAGAAACAAGCGACAATTGCACCCCCAACCATCGCACGCATCACTGAAAAAGCATCGAGCGACCGGAGCATTTCCCAATCTCCACTGCCCTCTGCCTTCTGCCCTCTGCCTATTTCCCCGCGAGCACCTTCAAGAACTTCGGCATGAAGTACGGCAGATCGGGCCAGCCGCGGGAGGTCACCAGCGAGCCGTCCACCACGGCCGGCTCGTCCACAAACGCCGCCCCGGCCTGCTCCACGTCGGCCCGGATGCCCGGGTAAGCGGCGATCCGCCGCCCCTTGACCGGCCGGGCAGCCCAGAGCACCAGCGGCCCGTGGCACATCGCCCCCAGGGGCAGCTTTTTGTCGAGGAAGTAGCCGACCAGCTTCAGAGCGTCCTTGTTCTGGCGGATCTCTTCCGGCCCGCGCCCGCCGGGGATCAAGAGGCCGGCATACTCCTGCGGATCGACGTCCTTGTAGGCGACATCGACCTTAATCGCGTAGCCGAGCTTCTCGGTGTAGTTGGTGTACTGGGGATCGAAGTCGTGGACGACCATCTGCAGGAGCTTGACCGCGGGGGCTGCCACGACCGGCTCGATCCCCTCTTCCATGAGCCGGT
>CAYGZI010000122.1:0-11918 GCA_964354245.1 uncultured Planctomycetaceae bacterium | reverse complement strand
GCCTGTTCGTCGGCATGTCGAGCGGGGCCGCAGTGGCGGGGGCCCTGCGCATCGCTGCGACCATGACCTCGGGCACCATTGTGGTCATCCTTCCCGACCGGGGCGACCGCTACCTGAGCACCGAGCTGTTCAAGCCGATCTGCGCGAAATGCCCGCCGTGACCCTAAGCCAAGCAGCCTTGACCCCCAGGTGACGCCATGGTCAGTTTCGTGATTCTTTCCATTGGGCTTCTCGGAGCGGGCGTCGAGGGCCGGACGAACCGCGACCTGCAAGCCCTGGTCGATCGTACGGCCGCGCAGGGCGGCGGCGAAGTCCTGATCCCCGCCGGCACCTACGACATGGAGGATTCGCTCCACCTGCGGAGCCGCGTCAGGATCCGCGGCGAGGGCGAAAAGACCATCCTCCGGAAGCGTCCCAGCGTCAGCTCCCCGCTCTCCGCGGACCTCGGCTACGGCCACTTCGACGTCTCGCTGGCCCAGCCGGACAAGTTCCGCGTGGGCATGGGCGTCCACGTCCACGACAACCAGAGCGGCGGCTTCTACGACACGGTGGCCACGATCGTCTGGCGCGAAGGCGACCGCTTCGGCATCGACCGGATGCTCAATCACGACTACGGCCGCCGGGCCGGGTGCGTCGTGACGTCGATTTTTCCCGTGATCAGCGGCTATCACCTGGAGGACGCGACGGTCGAGAACCTGACCATCGACGGCAACAAAGGGGCCAACCCGTTTCTGAACGGCTGCCGCGGGGGCGGCGTCTTTCTGCTCCAGGCCCACCGCGTCAATCTCAAGGGACTGCGAGTTAAGGACTACAACGGCGACGGGATCAGCTTTCAGCAGTGCAGGGGCACGGTCATCGAAAACTGCGCCCTCGAAGGGATGGCCGGCTTCGGCCTGCACCCCGGGAGCGGGTCCGTGGGGGCCGTTCTGCGAAACAACACCTGCCGCAACAACGGCTCCGACGGGATCTACTACTGCCTGCGAGTCTCGTTCTCCCTGTGCGAGAACAACGTGCTGGAACAGAACGGAGGCTTCGGAATCTCCATCGGCGGCCGCGACACCGACCACCTCATCCGCCGCAATACGATCCGCGGCAACGCCAAGGCGGGGGTCCACTTCCGCGACGGCGATCTCGCGATGGCCGGCAGCCGCAACCAGATCGAGGCCAACTTGCTGGAAAACAACTGCCGCAAGGAAGGCTCCGCGGAGATCGACGTGCGCGGGGCCACGCGCGACGTCCACCTGCTGGGCAACACCATCCGTCCGGCGAGCCGGGAAGGCAAATCCGTGGCGGGCCTCCTGGTCGGCCCGCAAGCCGACCGGATCGTGTTTTACGGGAACCGGGTGGAAGGCGCGGACGCTCTTGCCGTGAAGACGCAAGGCCCGGCCAGTGCGGTCAGCACACAGGCCCCGGCCAAGCCGCTGGCCGTGGGGCCGGACAACATTCCCAAGACCGGCGGAGACCATCTGGGCGCGGGGGCACGCTAATGCTCTGACGCGATCCCCAGCGGTACGACCGCCGGTGGGGCCAAGCGCACGCTCAAAGCCCCCTTTGCCGGCGATGCAGTGCTTTACCTTGCGCTTTCAGCGGAAACTCGAAATGCGAGGCACGAAACCCACAACAAATCCAAAACTCAAAGGTCCCAATGACAGAAACCGCGCGTGAGATCACCCCACGGTTTGGCAAGCTTGTTTCGTATTTCCGATTTCCGTAATTCGGATTTGTTTCGGATTTCGTGCTTCGTATTTCGGATTTCCTCACACCTCCGCACTGCAACGAACCGACTTCTAAGGACACCACCATGCCATCTGATCGCGATCATCTCAGCCGCCGAAGTTTCATCGAGCGGACTCTGGCAGTCTCCGGCGCAGGGCTCGTGGCGGGCCTGAGTCTGGAGGAGCAAGTGCTTCTGGCGCACGCCGAAGGCGGCAGCCCCACGCCGACCCACGAGCCTACCGCGACCCTCCCCACGGGAAAGATCGGGCCGCTCACGATCACGCGGCTCCTCTGCGGCGGGAACCTCTTCAGCGGCTCCGCCCACAGCCGCAATTTGATCTACGTCTCCACGCTCCTCAGGCAGTACTTCTCGCCCGAGAAGATCATGGACACCTTGCAGCTCTGCGAGCAAAGCGGCATCAACGCGGCCATCCTGCGGTGCGACGAACACATCACGGGCGTGCTGGAGCGATACCGCAAGGAGCGGGGCGGCAAGATCCAGTGGATCGCCCAGACCTATCCGACCGAGAAACAGCCCACGGCGAACATCCAAATGGCGATCGACCACGGGGCCGTGGGGGCCTTCATGCAGGGAGGGATCGGCGACGACTTCGTCGCCAAAGGCCGCATGGACCTCATGGCCAAGGTCATCGCCTTCATCAAGCAGAACGGGCTGGTGGCCGGCGTGGGCTCCCACTCGCTCGACGTGCCCAAGACGGTCGAGAAGGAAGGGCTGAATCCCGACTTCTACTTCAAGACCTTCAACAACGTGGCCTACAACACTCAGGACCCCGGCGAAGTCGCCGATTTCATGGGCAAGGTCGCCAAGCCCTGGATCGCGTTCAAGGTGTTGGGAGCGGGGGTCGTCAAACCGCGCGACGGCTTCGGGCTGGCCTTCAAGATGGGGGCCGATTTCCTCAACGTCGGGATGTTCGACTTCCAGGTCCGCGAGGACGCCGCCACGGTCCGCAGCCTCCTGGCCGGCGGCCTGACGCGGACGCGGCCTTGGCGCTCGTGAGCGGCACCTTGCGGCCGGTGCGGCTTGTGACGCCGGTGACGGATGCGCCGTGCAGCGCCGACGGCCTATGACGGCTGTTCAGCCCCCCTCCCTTGTCTCATACGGCAGACCGGGAGTTTTCCTCAGCGCTAGCGCAAGAGCGGCCGATCCGTCCCAAGGACGGACCCGGGCTGCGTCGGGCTGCGCCGGCGCGCCCAAACGGATTGGGCAAGAGAAACGGATTGGACGGGACAAGCATGAAGGACCGCCGCTTGCGAGGCGCCCCGTCGCGGACGGCGGCGCTGCTGGTCATCGGATGGCTGTTGGGGGCGCTCTGGCCGGCTGCCGGCGCGAGTGCCGCCGCGGACCCCGAATCCTCCTCAACCGCTCCGGCCGCGACCGCTTCCGACGTTGGCAAGCCTCGCCCCCTCAAGCTGGCCGCTCCCGAGCCGGCAGCTTCCGAGCCAACCGCTTCAGAGCCGGCTGCAACGGAGCAGGACGCCGCGGATTCGGAAGAGATGCCTTCCCTGCTGCCGGGCTCCTCTGCGGCCTCGGTCCTTCGCTCGCAGCACCTGGAGGCCGCCGCCCGCGAGGCCGACGCACTAACGCTCCACGCCTATGAGCTGGCCGGACGCGGGGCCCATTTTTCCGCCCGGGCCGAGTTCACCGCCGCTTTGCGCCTCTTGGCCCAGGCCCTGGACGAAGAAGGCCAGACCGCCAACCGTCAGGCGGCGTTGGCCGCCGGTCTGACCGCCCTGCGCGAGGCCCAGGATTTCCTGGCCGGTCCCTCGCACCTGGAGGCCGATCTCGACGTGCCGGCGATCGTCGGCGGGCATCGCACTCCGGTCCTGAGGCAATTCGTCGTACACCAGCAACTCACGCCGCAAGCCGCGATCCAGTCCTACCTCACCTACGCCCAAGAGCAGCTTGCCGAGGCCGTCGGAGAGGAGTTGGCCGGCTCGATGGCCATGCGCGGCCTGGGGAAACTGCACGCCGCCCTGGCCGACCGGGAGAGCGGGACGATCCGCGCCCCGCGCCCGAAAGCCGTGGTCTACTACCAAGCGTCGCTCCTCGTCTGCCGGCGGAACTACATGGCCGCCAACGACCTGGGAGTCCTCCTCGCCCGGGGAGGCCGCTACGAAGACGCCCGCCCGATGTTCGAGCACAGCATCTCGATCCAGGCGCAGCCAGCCGGCTGGCGCAACCTGGCAATCGTATACGACAAGCTCGGCCGACCGGACCTGGCCCAGCAGGCATACCGGCATTGGACGGCGGCCGTCGAGCGAGAGACCGCGCAGGCGGGCCGCCGGCCACCGGCCGCCCGAGCGGTCCAGTGGATGGACCCGGCGGGATTCGCCCAAACCCCGGGCCAGCCCCCGCCCCCTCCCCAGCGGACCCCTGCGGCGCGGACGCCCGGTCCAAGGAGCATGGGCTGGCTCTCGGCGCCCCAGCGAAGCCCCATTCTCCTGTGCCAGGCGCTCGGGCCCGCGGCGCCTTGCCCAATCTGTGCCGTGGATTGCTCCACGTGCAAGTGCAACTGGCATGGGCGAGGGGGCTGGGAAGCGGCCCGGGCGATCGCTTGGCAGGCTTACGCCCAAGGGGAGTACGTGGGCCATGCCCGCACTGCCCACGTGCCGCAGTATCGCCTTCGGGTGGACGACCAGTTGGACATGATCTACCGCGTCACCCGGGACGAGACGAGCCGGCCGTACAAGCTCAACGTGGGCGACGAGATCCGCGTGGAGTCGTTCACGGACCCGGCCTTGACCCGGGACCTGATCGTGCAGCCCGACGGCACGATCACGCTGCGGCTCCTGGGGCAAGTCCACGCGACGGGGAAGACCGTCACGCAGCTCCGCGACGGGCTGGAGCGGTTGTACCTGAAGTACTACAAGGTCCCGTCGATCACCGTCACTCCGCTCAAGGTCAATACGAAGCTGGAGGACCTCCGTGCCACGGTGGACCGCCGTCAGGGGCTCGGCGGGCAGAGCCAGTTGGTCCGAGTGACGCCCGAGGGAACCGTCTCCCTTCCGGCGATCGGGGCAGTCCCCGCCCAAGGACTGACGCTCCCCGAGCTGCAAAAGGAGCTCAACGAGCGTTACCGGGAGGACATCGAGGGGATGGAGGTTGTTCCGGTGCTCGTGCAGCGGGCGCCGAGATTCGTCTACGTGCTGGGCGAGGTCCGCAACCCGGGACGCTATGAGCTGACCGGCCCCACGACCGTGATCCAGGCCATCAGCATGGCGGGCAGTTGGAACGTCGGGTCCAATCTGCGCCAGGTGGTCGTTTTCCGGCGCGGCGACGACTGGCGCCTCATGGCCACGATGGTCAACCTGCAGGCCGCCTTGTACGGAAACCAGCCTTGCCCCCAGGGCGAGATCTGGCTTTCGGACTCCGACGTGGTCCTGGTGCCCAAGGACCGGATCCTCGTGGCCGACGAGTTCATCAATTTGGTCTTCACTCGCGGGATCTATGGCGTCTTCCCCATGGTGGCCGCCGTGAACTTCTCCAAGCTGAGCTCGCTTTAGTGCGTAGCGCCGCGGCGTGCTCGGGGGCCTTCTCCGCTAAGCGCTCCCCGAGTGACGTTGGACTTCCCGCGAGACGGCCCCCGCCCCCTGCTCTCGTCACTCATTGACACCCGTATGGCCCGTGCCGAAAATGGCGGCTACTGGCGTTGGGAGGGTCCACGGATAGGGATAGAACTGGGGAAGACGCCTGTGTCGGCATCCCATTCGTCGTTCATGTTTCTGCTCAAGAAGGAGGTCACGGGAATGATGCGAACGAGAGCTGCTGTTGTGCTGTCGCTGTTGGCCGCCCTGGCGGTCCAGACCCGCCTGGACGCGGCCGAGCCGTCCAAAGCCGCCGGTCAACCTGACCGGCCGAACATCCTCTTGATCCTGGCCGACGACTACGGCCTCGAAGGCGTCGGCTGCTACGGCTCCGACCGCTTTAAGACGCCCAACATCGACGCCTTGGCCAACTCGGGCCTGCGGTTCGAGAACTGCTATTGCACTCCGCTGTGCGGGCCGACCCGCTGCCTGCTGGTGACGGGCCGATACGGGTTCCGCACGGGCGGCCTGACGAATCCGGTGGCGGGCCAGCCCTCGCCGAACGACGAGCCTTCGATCGCCAAGGTGCTCAAGAAGGCCGGCTACGCGACCGGTCACTGCGGCAAGTGGCGCCAGATGGGGGCCACGCCCGCGGACTGGGGTTTCGACGAGTACCTCACCGATCCAACGGCCGGAGGCTACTACTGGCAGAAGAGCTACACCAGGAACGGCCAGCTCATCGAGTCGGACAAGGAACTCTATTACCCCGACGCGGCCCACGAGTTCGCCGTGGACTTCATCCGGCGCCACCGCGACGGACCGTTCTTCTTCTACTACGCCTCGCACCTGGTCCACGGGCCGATCCTCCGCACGCCCGACAGCAAGGCCGGCGAGGCCAGCAAGCAAAACTTCTACGCCGATAACGTCGCCTACCTGGACAAACAGGTGGGGCTCCTGGTGGCCGAGCTGGATCGCCTCAACCTCCGCGAGAAGACCCTGATCGTTTTCACGACCGACAACGGCACGGCGGGCCAGTCGGGCACGATCGCCGGGCGGCAAATCCACGGCGCCAAGGGCTCGATGTGGGAGGGCGGGGCCCATGTACCCCTGATCGCCAATTGGAAAGGCGTCACGCCGCAAGGCAAGGTCCTCAAGGACCTCGTTGACTTCAGCGACTTCTTGCCGACGTTTGCCGACCTTGCCGGGGCCAAGCTGCCCGAAGGCGTCACTTTCGACGGCCGCAGCTTCGCGCCGCAGTTCCGCGGCCAGCCAGGCACGCCCCGGGAGTGGATCTTCGTCCAACTGGGCGCCCAGTGGTACGTGCGCAATCCCGGCTGGAAGCTGAACCAGGCCGGGGAGCTGTTCGACATGAAGGACGCCCCATTTGAGGAAAAGCCGGTGCCGGCCGACTCGCAGGACTCCACGGCCGCTGCCGCGCGCAAGAGCCTGCAGACCGTGCTCGACCAGTTGAATCCGGCCGCCGGCAAGAAAGCGCCCGAGGTCGCCAAGAAGGCCAAGCAGGGTAAGAAGGCGGCCAAGAAGGGCGCCAAGAAGAAAGCACAACCGTAGGAGGACAGGCATTCCTGCCTGTCGCAACAGGAGCACAGGCATTCCTGCGTGTCGCAGCAGGTTCGGGCCAGAGCTTGAAGAGTGAATACCGCCGTGTCGTAGAACGCGCGGCCGTGGGTCTGGCTGTGCCGCTATTCACTATTCAAGCTCTGACCCCAACTTTTGGGAGCCGTGGAATGAGCGTCCCAGTGAGTCCGCGCGTCGTGCTGGCGGCCGTGCTGACGGCTGCCGCATCGGCGGCGGCCAGTGCGGCCGAAGAAAACCCGTTTGAGGCCCAGGTCATGGACGTGCGGCCCCGCGTGTTTCTCCGCCGCGAGCCCTTCGACGGGCTGACGATCGAGAAGCTCCGCGCGGCGGTCGATCAGCCGGAGTTCGCCGGGATGCGCGAGAAGTGGCGCGCCCGGCCGCTCGGGCGAGCGATCCTCTGGATGCTCGACGGCAAACAGGACGACTTCCGAGCCGCCGTTGCCGGATTGAATCGCATGGACGCCTCCGGCGGCAGTTGGAGCGACCGGGGTCTGAGCCTGGTCCAGTTAGCCGCCTTGTTCGACTGGCTCTACCCGGAGCTGGACGAGCCGACCCGCAAGGCCACCGCCGCCAGGATCGAGAAGGCGGCCGACGACGCCGTGGCCCACATCCGCGGCGGAAGGGCCCCGTATTTCTACAGCCGGACGCCGGGGGCGCTGGCCGGGGTGGCCGTCGCCGGGATCGCACTGAAGGGCGTCAGCGGCAAAGCGGAGGGCTATCTCAAGCTCTTCCGCGAGTGGGGCGTAAACGACTACTTCAAGACCTACCAGTGGGTCGACGGAGCGGCCACCGGAGCAACGTACACCCTGTACTACACCTACGTGGACCTGTCCCAGGTCGCCGCCGCCTGGTGGTCCGCCACCGGCAAGAACCCACAACCCTGGCTCCGCGCCAACCAAGGGGACTGGCTGGACGGCATCGTCCGCTTCTACTTGTGGTCCATGCGCCCGGGGTTCGCCTTTCCCGACATCAACGACCAGTCGCGCGACACCTGGAGCACGCACGATCAGTTCTGCCAGGGGCTGGACATCGCCGCCTACGTGACCCGCAACGGCCACGGCCGGGCCTGGTCGCAGCGGTGGTTGGGGCGCTTCGGGCCGGCGCTCTACCATCCCGAGTACGCCCACAACTTCATCTTCCGCGACGCCACGCTCGCCCCGAAGCCGCTCGCGGATCTGCCGCTGGCCGAGCTTTTCGGGCGCGAGAGCTGCGGCTACGGGTTCTTCCGCAGCAACTGGCCCGGTGAGAACGAGCCCGATACCGCCACCCACGTGTTCTTCCGCTGCGGCGATCCGATGGACGTCCACGGCGGCGTGTCGGCCGGCGAGTTCCAGTTGTTCAAGCACGCCCCGCTGGCCGGGCGAAGCGGGCGGTATTCGTCGTACGACTCGGCCCCGGATCAGTACCACCGCAACTGCATCTCGACCAACGTGGTCCTGTTCACCGATCCGGCGGTTCCCGGCGACCGCGGCGACCAGAACACCCGCCGCGGCCTGAAGACGGACCACAAGACCTGGGCCGAGTGGCTGGACATCCGCCAGCGGAGCCAGTTGGACGTGGCCACGATCGTGGATTGGCAGGTCCGCCCCAAGGAAGCCCGCTGCCGTGCGGACCTGACCAAGACCAACCCCGAGGGCAAATGCCGCCGGTGGACCCGCGAGTTCGTATGGCTGGCCGGCAAGCACCTGGTCGTGCTGGACGTCGTCGAGACCGCCAGGCCGGAGATCCGGCGGCAGTGGCAGCTTCATGCCGGGGCCCGACCGGAGATAGGCGATCACCTGTTGGTGGTCGCCAACCGTCCCCCCGACCGGCAATGGGCCGATCCGCGTCTGAAGCCCAAGAGCGAGGAGGCTCGTCTGTTCTGCCAAACGCTCGCGCCCCGCCAGTACCGGCTCATCCTCCACGCCGGCGGGAAGGCCGAGGGATTCGACGCGTCGGGCAGGCCGCTGGGCCCGGTCGAGGGCAACGCCTATCATCTCAGCTACGGAAAGAACGTCGTGCAAATCGACCCGGGAAGTGAGCGACCGCAAACGGTTTTCCTCCACGTATTGACCGCGACGGACGCAGCCGAGACCGTGCCGCCCAAGGCCGCGTACCGGATCGTCAAGCCCGGCCAGATCGAGCTGACCGTGGACGGCGCCGCGACGACGCTCGCCGTGCCCGAGTGGTTTGCCGAGTGAGCGGCGCCCGCCGGCCTGGGATGCTCTGCGAAGGGCCATAGCATCCGCACGAGATCACTGCCTGACAATGGAGAGAACAATGACAAGGGTCGTGCCGATCGCGGTGCTTGCGGTCGTGGCCGTCGCCTCCTGCGGGCCGGGCGAAGCCGCGGTCTACAACCTGCACCTGGTCACCGACAACGTGCCCGACTATACCGATCTGGAGTCGCTGGTCCGGTCCTCGACCGCGGCATGGCAGACCCCGCAGGACAAGTGCATCGCGGTCTGGCGATGGGGAAGGCGGAGCCGGCGCCAGACGAGCTGCGCCGTGGAAGGCGGACGCTATATCCTCGACCCCATCCTGCACTACAACTCCTACGGGGCGATGAACTGCGGGATCATTTCCTCGCTCAACGTCTCCTGTTGGCGCCAGCTCGGCTACCGCGCCCGCTACATCCAGTTGGGCGACCACACCGTCAGCGAGGTCTCCTGGGACGACGGCCGCTCGTGGCACCTCTTCGACTCGTCGATGAGCGTCTTCTGCTTCAATCACGCGGGAGAGGTCGCCAGTTGCGAGGAGATTAAGCAGTCGCACGCGTGCGAGCTGTCCGGCGGCAAGAGTGAGCCCGGCCACTACTACCTCTATCACTACGCGCCGCAGTGCGGCTCTCATCCCGGCCCGACGGGCTGGCGATCCGCGTCGGACCAGCCGGTCGGATACAACCGGACGCTCGCGGCGGGCGCTTCTTCGTACACGGACGGCTTCTCCGTGGACCGGTATTGCCAGGTCGCGCGCTACGGCCACCGCTACACGCTGAACCTCCGGCCGTACGAATCCTACACGCGTTACTGGAAGCCGCTGGGCCGCGTCGCGCAAAAAGGCGCGGTCCCGGCCAAGGACCCCGCGTACTTCCGCCCCATGGCCAACGGCTCCGATCCCGACGATCAGCACGGCCTGAACAATCTGCGTGGCAACGGCCGCTGGCTCCTCCGGCCGGACCTGGCGGCCAAGGACTGCCGGAAGGTGCTGTACGACGACGAGGGCGTGGCACTCTGGGCCGAAGGGGGCGGCGGACCCAACCTGCACCCGGCCGCGCCCGGCAGCACGGCCTTTGCCGTCTTCAAGGTCTATGCCGCCAACGCGATAACGTCGACGGAGATCGAGGCCGCCGGCCTGCGCACCAGCGATGCCGACGATCTGCGCGTGCTGGTCTCGCGGGACGCCGGCCTCCATTGGACCACGGCCTGGCAGGCCCAAGGCACCGGCCGGCAAACGATCCGCGTCCGGCTCCGCGACGAAGTGGCCGGGGTGACGCAGTGCCTCATCAAGGTCCAGATGCGTGCGGCCCGCAACGGGCACGACGTCGGCCTCGACACATTCCAGGCGACCACGATTACGCAGGTCAACCGTCTGACGCTCCCCAAGCTGGCCCTCGGCGTCAACCAGGTCCTGCTCCGCGCGGACGATCAGGTGGAAACCGCGGAGCTTTGGCCGCCCCTGCACGCCGGGGCCTACCGGCGCACGGCCGCAGAAGAGGATAACGCGTTCAGCGACAAGGAGCCGGACGGCATGTACAAGGCCACGCTGGGCGCAGGCGTCAACGGCCGGGAGTGCTCAGTCGCGTGGCGCCTCGCGGTCCCCAGCGAGATCGCGGCTGTCACCTACGGAGCCGTGTGTACGAACCGCTCGGACCAGTCGTACGTCTCCTTGCGGCACTCGTGGGACGGGTCGCAATTCCAGGAGTATCACCGCAAACGCACCGGCGACTTCCCCTTCGACGAGCAGGTGCTCCACACTCTCGCGGGCCGCGAGGTCCCGGCCGGGGCCCGGCAGGCGTGGTTCCGCGGCGTCTTCTTCTGCAAGAATGGGTCGGCCACGTACAACATGCCGGGGATTCAGGACCTGCTCTTGCGCGTCAGCCACAAGCCCCGCGATGCCTCTTTCCAGCCCATCGAAGTGACGTACCACTGGACCGAGCATCGCGAGGGGGGCGACGTGCCGCGCACGCACACGGAGCTCGTCCGGTCGCTGCCGCATCGCTACGCGATCCACGTCGCGGGCCGGCGCGACCCCACCATGCACTGGGTGCGGATCAACCTCCAAGGCCACGGCCCTGAAGGCAAGATCGAGCGCTACGGCTACTCCGACGGGATCGACATGGGCCCCGGCTGGGAGCGCCCGAAGGTCGCCTACCGCTGGGGCAAGCCGCTGGCCCTCGGAAAACCGTACACGGCGAGCCGCAATTCGAGTACCCAGTCGGGCAACCCGGACCGCAGCGGCCGCGAGCTGACCAACGGCATCGTGATCGCGCCGACCGATGAAACGACGAGCAAGGCCGTACAGGAGGCCACGGCCTTCTGGGACGCGGGCGAGCCGGTCGTGTTCGTGGTCGATCTGGAGAAGCGAAGCCGGATTGCGGGAGTGCGCGTGTGTACCCATCAGCCCAACGCCCGGTTCTGCCACCCGGCGGGCATCGAGGTCGCGGTCTCCGAGGACGGTCGCCAGTGGCAGCGCGGCGGAGCCATGCGCCACGACGACCTCTGGAGGCCGACGGGCGACTACGAGGCATGGGAGCACGACGACAGCCCGGCCTACGCGGACCTGCCGGCGGGCGGCCGGCTGGCATACTCGTATCCGCTGGTCTTCGAGAAGCCGCTTTCGGGGCGCTTCGTGCGGTTCGTGTGTACGCCTCAGAAGGGCCGGGGCATGGGGCTCTCCGAGCTGGCCGCTTTCGACGAGGTCGAGGTGCGGTCCTGGCCGGGCGACATTCTTTTGGCGCGTTAGCCCGGATTATTCATACGCGTGTGCCACTGCTTGCCGAAAGGCAAGCAGTGTCTGCGAGTTGCGGTCAGCACTGCTTCTGCGAAGCAGTGGCACACTGCGGATGCTTGCACTTCGGA
>CAYGZI010000121.1:6783-11996 GCA_964354245.1 uncultured Planctomycetaceae bacterium | reverse complement strand
ACCTCGCCGCTCACCAGTTCAACAAGGCCATCGAGATTAACGACGGCATCGTTGATGCGTATGTCGGCCTCGCAGCCGCCCACCAGTCCGTCGTTGTTGAGCTGATGGAAGCCGAGGCAGGGATAGGCGGTGATGTGGCTGCCGTAGAAGCCGCCGAGGCAGTCGATGGTGATCGCCTGGGCGCCGTGCTTGTGCATCAGGGCCTTCATGGCCAGATACATCGCCCCGCAGCGGACGATCTCGTCGCGCTTCGGCTCGATCATCTTCTCCGCGGTGCGGATCCAGCGGTCGGCCCATTGGGCGGCCTCGTCGCGGTCGGCCTGGACGTAGAACTCGTTGAGCTCCTTGAAGTCCATGCCCACGATCTTCGTGCCGAAGACTTCCTTCACCGGCCCGACGAAGCGTGCGGCATCGCCGCCCACCACAAGGATGGTCGACTCGCGGAGCCTCTTCAAACACTCGGCCAGTCCGGCGGTCTGCACCGGATCGGCAATGCAGGCCATCTCGCCGGCGGGCTTGGTGCCCTTCTTGCGGGCCTGGTTGACCGCGGCCAGCACCGCTTCCGTTGAGCCGCCCGGCTTCTTGAGGATCTCGAAGCAGCGGGCCGCCTCGGCAATGTCGTCCACGCGGGACGAAGTGACGCAGGCGACGCTCATGTTCTGGCGCCGCGATGCCGCATTGGCGATCAGAAACTCGCCCGAGCCGCCGTAGAGCATGTCGGCGAAGATCGTCGGCTTCTTCGAGGCGGCCACGGCCATCGGCACGCCGGTCCAGCAGGCCATCAGATAGACGATGTAGCCGTCGATGCCCTTGTCTTTGTCCTCGGCCAGGAGCTTCTGGGCTTCCTGGGGGTTTTGGCAGGTTGCCGGGAGGATTTCGACGTTCGGACACGCTTCGGCGAGCTTGGCAAGCAGTTGCCTCTTGGGCGGCTCAAAGTCGAAGCCGATGTTGGGCCAGATGGGGCCGGTGTTGGGGCTGGTGGAGAAGACCAGGCGGACCCGCGGTCTGGTTCCCGCCGCTGCATTGGCCGGATTGAGGCTCCAGCCCGTCATGCCGGCCGCGCCCGCCGCACAAGCGGCGCAGCCGGCCAAGAACCGCCGGCGCGTCACGCAGGTGCCGCAACCGATCCGCAGTTTGTTGTCGATGACGTGCATGTTGAGGTCCTCCGGGGCCGGAAAAGGTGACAGGCACCTTTTCCGACCAGGATAACTTTCCGCGGCGCCGGATGCAAGCGGGCTCTTGACAGACTTTCCGCCGCTACATAGATTTACAGCGGTGTCGCACGCGGCCTTGGGCTTGCGTGCGGCAACGACCTCGAGGCGGACGGCTGTGAGGTTTCCTTGGCGGAGGCCAACACGGCGCTGGGAGTCGTCGGCCTTGAGGTTTTTTCATCGGGGGTATCCTCATGAAAGTCGTCCACTACGAACGGATCGAGCTCGTGCCCGTTGAGATGGAAGGCGCCGCGGGCGCTCGCACCCGTTGCCTGATTGGCGAGCGGGACGGCGCGGTCAATTTCATCATGCGGCAGTTCGAGATCGCCCCAGGCGGCAATACGCCCAGGCACGCCCACGAGTATGAGCACGAAGTCTTCATCCTGGAGGGCACCGGACTGGTCATGGAAGGCAATCTGGAGAATCCGCTCCGGCCCGGCACGGTGGTCTTCATCCCGCCCAACGAGCCGCACCAGTTCCGCAACACCGGTCCCGGGCCGCTGAAGTTCCTCTGCCTGATCCCGAACGCGCCGCGGGGGACCTCGTGCGTCGTGGCGTGCGGGTGCGAGTGAAGCGGTCGACACAAAGCCGCGACCGGCGGTCGCGGTCCCCTACCGTGCGATCACCGGTCGCGGCGACAGGGACCGCGACCACCGGTCGCGGCTTTATAGGAGCGTTGCCATGTCTCGCGACCCTGCTGAGGAAATCGCCCGGCTCAGGGAGGAGATCCGCCACCACGACCGCAAGTACTTCGTCGAGGCCGCGCCGCAGATCAGCGACCTGGAGTACGACCGCCTGGTCGAGCGGCTTAAGAAGCTGGAGGCCGCCCACCCGGAGCTGGTCGCGCCGGACAGCCCCACGCAGCGGGTCGGCGGTCAGCCGGTCGAGGGATTGGCCCAGGTCGAGCATCGCATCCCGATGCTCTCCATCGAGAATACCTACAGCGTCGAGGAGCTGAAGAAGTACGGCGAGCGCACGGCCAAGCTCCTCCCCGGCGAGAAGATCGAGTGGGTCGTCGAGCTCAAGATCGACGGCGTGGCCGTGGCCCTGATCTACGAAGACGGCCTGCTGGCCCGCGGCGTGACCCGCGGCAACGGGCGCGTGGGCGACGACGTGACCCACAACGTCCGCACGGTGGGCGGCGTGCCGCTGAGGCTTCTGGGGCGCGACGTGCCGCCGGCGCTGGAGGTCCGCGGCGAGGTCTACATGACCAACTCCGACCTGGTGGCTTTCAACGAGCGGCAAGAGCAGAAGGGAAAAGAGCCGTCTCCGAACACCCGCAACCTGACGGCCGGGAGCATCCGCCTCCTGGACCCGCGCCTCTGCGCCGAGCGCCGGTTGCGGTTTTTCTGCCACAGCACGGGCTACGTCGAGGGGCTCGCGGTCCGCAGCCATACGGAGTTTCTCCAGAAGGTGCAAAGCTACGGGCTGCCGGCCACGCCGCAGGTGGCGTGCTTCGACTCCTTCGATGCGGCCGTCGCCCATTGCGAGGAGCTGATCGAGCGGCTCCACGAGCTGGACTTCGAGATCGACGGACTGGTGCTGAAGGTCAATTCGTTGGAGCAGCGGGAGCGGCTCGGGGCGACCTCGAAGTGCCCCCGCTGGGTCATCGCCTACAAGTTCGAGAAGTACGAGGCCAAGACGCGGCTCAACGCGATCCGCGTGCAGGTCGGCAAGACGGGCGCGATCACGCCGGTGGCCGACCTGGAGCCGGTCGAGCTGGCGGGCACCGTCGTCAGCCGGGCGAGCCTGCACAATTTTGACGAGATTCGCCGTAAGGACATACGCGAAGGCGACCTCCTCATAGTCGAGAAAGCGGGTAAGATCATCCCGCACATCGTCCGCGTGGAAAAGCACGTGCGCCCGCCGGGGTTGCCGTCGTTTAGACCCCCGACGCGGTGCCCCGAATGTGGGTGGGAACTCGCACGCTGGAAACGCAAGAAGGGAGTAGAAGCGAGCAGTCGGCGAACCAAGAAACCGCCGAAGGAGAAGAGGGAACCCACGGAGCATATATACTGCCCGAATTCTGCATGCCCCGCGCGGGTCAAGGAGCGGATCCGGTACTTCGCGGGTCGCAATGCCATGGACATAGAGGATCTTGGAGAGAAGCTCATTGACGCGTTGGTTGTGCATGGCTTCGTGCGTACTTACGGCGACTTGTATCGCCTCCGCGCCGACGATGTCATGTCTCTTGAGACGACGGATAAGAGGGGCGTCCGACGTAGGTGGATGCTTCGGGACTCGGCAGAGAGGCTGCTTTCGAGCATCGAACTCAGCAAGACGCGAGGGCTGTCACGAGTACTCAACGCGCTGGCGATCCCGCATGTTGGAACGCGCGTCGCGTCCGTCCTCGGAAGACACTTCCGTTCCATCGAGGCCATGAAGGCGGCTGATATCGACGATATACGGAAAGCCTTGAAATCGCTATACGAGAGGAAGGACGCGAGATCAGGAAAGACACGAAAGGGCAAAAAGCCGCAGGCGGTGATCGCCACGGCGGTTCACACGTACCTGCACAGTGCGTACGGGGCCGAGACCATATCGGATCTCGCTCGTCTTGGAGTCAAAATGGAGGAGCCTCGTCAGAGGCAGGAGACATTCCGCCCGTTTGAGGGGAAGACCCTCGTCGTAACTGGCACCTTAAGGAGATACACGCGCGATAAAGTCCACGCGGTGATCGCCGACCACGGCGGCCGGGTAGCTTCCAGCGTTTCCAGGAAAACGGATTACGTTGTCGCTGGCGAGGAGGCTGGGAGCAAGCTTGCCAAGGCTCGCGAACTTGGCGTGCGGGTCCTCACGGAGGAGGAATTTGAGAAGTTGCTTAGGTCGTAGAGCCGGCACGCTGGGGCGCAGCACCAGCTTTCCCAACGACCGGGACGACTGCGCCGCCGGGGCACGCGGCGCGCGCCGTGACGCCCTTGATCCGCCCCAGCGCATTGACTATATTCGGCGGACGGTGGAGATCCACACCCCGGAAGAGGAGTCAGTCCAGTGAAACCGTGGTATCTGGATCGAGCAACCAACCGGCAAATTAAGGTGCTCAAATTCTTCACCCCCTTCAATCCCAGTCGCGTGAGCAAGGGCGAAGCGTCACGCTTGATCACCGAGATCTTCCGGATTCCCGGGAACCGGGAACTCTGGATGAAATACGTTTTCGTCACCGGCGACGAGGGACAAGATTCACCGGATCTAAAACCTTTCGACTTGACTCAGTTGAGAACGCTCGTCGTCCCCGATGACTGGAAGCCGCACGGTTCAAAGATAAAAAAGAGGACGGGATTCGAGAGGGAGCGATTGCTTGAGATGGCAACTGATATTCTGAAGGACGGCGTACCGTTTGACGATCCAGTCCCAACGATCGAGTACGCCGGAAGGGGCTTCTGCTTCACCGGCAAATTCACATTCGGGTCGCGCGCAGAGTGCCACGACGCCGTAACGCGGATGGGCGGTTGTCCACACGTCAATCTGACGACTGAGACCAGTTATCTTGTTGTAGGCGGCGACCTCAGCCCAGCTTGGGCGCATGAGTCCTACGGCAAGAAGATTGAGAAGGCACTTACGTACAAACTCGACGGGCGAGGGATAGCCCTTCTTGCCGAGGAGGACTGGGCAGTGACAATCAAGAACGCAACGTGATATGTTGCGCAACGTAGGCACGCCGCTACAAGCGTCTCCACAAAGATGGATTACGCGGTTGCCGGCCAGGAGGCCGGGACCAACCTCGTCAAGGCGAGCGAACTTGGCGTGCGCTGGATGCCCCCCGCAAACAGACGGACCGGGAGCGGGCTATTGCCCGGGCGCCCAGCCTAGCCGGCTCAGGCAGGTGTAGAGTCGCCTGAGCACTTCTTGCTCGCGAGCATCGAGCCGGTGATCGTCGATCAACCGAGAGATCACGCCGGTGAAGGCGCGAGCATGGAGTGCTTTCACTTGCTCGTCGGCGAGTCCCAGCGTTTGTTTCTTGCGAAGCAGGTTCTCGATTTCTTCATCATTGACCACCAGATC
>CAYGZI010000121.1:0-6773 GCA_964354245.1 uncultured Planctomycetaceae bacterium | reverse complement strand
AACTCGTCCCAATAGAACCCCATCGCCGCGTTCAGTGTTGTTTTCGGCCGCACCGGCTCAATCGGCGCCGCGCGTTCCCGGTCCGTTCTCGCCGCCCTCACGCTCCGGGACTTCACCCGAACAGGGGGTAACGGCTCGGGACCACAGCGGCGAAGGGGATCGCGCGCAAAGCTCTCGACGAACTTATAAGTCTTCAGCGCCGCAAGGTCGCGAAAAGTCTTTATCCCCCGGGCCCGCATCGCATCCATGTAAACGCGCATCAGATGCGCGGATGCCTGAACATCGTGAGCAGCCACGTGCGCGGACGGATGAGCGATGCCGTGCGATTCGCACGCACATTCCAGAGAACATCGCCCGCCTAGTCCAAGCATCGGTCTTAGATACATCAGACAGAAGTGCGGAGCGTCTGCCCGCAGTCGCGCGCGGCTTATCTCATAATCCAGGAAACGCATGTCGAAGTAGACGTTGTATGCGGCAACGACGCACTCGGAGATGGCGTTCATCATGTGCGTCGCAATGTCGGAGAACTCGGGCGCGTCCGCCACGTCGTCATCCGTGATGCCATGGATCTCCGTCGCTGCCATGGGTCGTTGCGGATTGACCAGGGTGTCAAACGCCAGCACCGGCTCAGCGCCAGGTTCCATACGAATGACCGAGATCTCGACAACCCGGTCAACGCCTGCGTTGAGCCCTGTCGTCTCCAGGTCCACTATGGCGATCGGAGTGGACGCAACATCGCGATCAAGGATCCCGATAGACATGCCTAAACCCCCAATCAGGACGGAGGCAGATTACCGATAGGAGTATACCGGCGACATCGTCGGGCGCCAATCCGCTGCCCTCATCTCGTGCTCATTGCCGGCCAGTGTCGGGGGGATGGTCTGGGGACAAGGATGTGGCAGTAGCGTTGCCCCCGCTGCAGTGCTATAGTAGGTCTTGCACAGCGTGCTATCGGACCTCCGCTAGTTCGGGGAAGGAGAGAGGCCATGCGAAGCCGGTGGTTCGTTCAGGCGGCTTGTTTCGGATTCGTGTTGATTGGGCTCTTGGGAAATCCTGCGGGCACCCAGCCGGTCCAGCCCAAGGCGAAGCCTCGCCAGGCGGCGCCGGATGCGGCGGCCGAGGAGAACGCCCTCGCTGCGGTAGCAGGCATGGATTTCGTGGTCACGTGGAACTTCGCCCACATCAATAACCCCTTCACCAAAATGATGATACGGCAATCGGTCGAGAATGCGGGGTACGAGTCTCCCGAAATCGTATCCCCCGACGCTTTCTTGGGGGAAGAAGCATGAAAGACCCATACGTCGACGAGGTGCGCAAGCATCGCATGGAGCACACGCGCCAGTTCAACTCCGATCTGCATTTGATCTGTGAGGATCTGAGGAAGCTCGAATCTGCCTTCGGCGAGAGGGTCGTCAGGCTTGAGCCGAGGAGAATTCAGCCAAGGGGCAAGTCGGAGCGATTACAGTAAGACCGCGGCGTTATACTGCAATGGGAGGGCCAAGGTCACGGTTCGGGGGTGTACAGGGAAGAGGAGGCCAGCGATGCGAAGCCGGTGGTTTCTTGCGGCGGCTTGTTTCGGATTGTTGTTGACCGAGGTCTTGGGAGGTCCGGCGAAGGTCTCGCTGGTCCTGCCCAAGGCGAGGCCGCGCCAGGCGGCGCCGGATGCGGCGGCCGAGGAGAAGGCCCTTGCCAAGGTGCAGGAGGGCTACAGCGCCGAGTTCGACAAGGCCAAGACCCCGGAGCAGAAGTCGGCCCTGGCCGCGAAGCTCTTGGCCGCGGCCAAGAAGGCGCGAAGAGGCTCGGCCGACCAGTTTGTGCTCCTGAAATCGGCCCGCGACCTGGCCGCCCAGGCCGGCAGCGCGGACCTGGCGCTCCAGGCCGTGGATGCCACGGCCGAGCAGTTCGAGGTGGAGGGGTGGCAGATCAAGGCCGAGGTGCTGCCCAAGTTGGCCCCGGCCGCGCGCCAGCCGGCCGATAAAAAGGCCCTCGTCCAGGCCGGCATCGCCGCGGCCGAGCAGGCCGTGGCCCGGGACGATTATCCAACGGCCGAGAAGATGCTGGAACTAGCGTCGGCCGCGGCCCGGGATCTGAAAGACCAGGCCCTGCTTCAGCAGTTGGCCGTACGCCGGGAAGCCGTGCGCGAGCTGGCGAGCGTCTATGCCGTGGTGGCCAAGACCCGCGCCGTGCTGGAGCAAAAGCCCAAGGACCCTTCCGCGAACCTGGCCATGGGCAGTTTCCTCTGTCTGTGGAAGGGGGACTGGGAGGTCGGGCTTCCCATGCTCGCCGCGTCGAGCGATGCCACCCTGCGCAGCCTCGCCGAGCGCGAACGCGACGTGGCCGATTCCGCTCAGGCCCGGGCCGAGCTGGCCGATGCCTGGTGGGACTTCGCGATGAAGAGCGACGGCACCGCCCGAAAGCAGCTCCAACTGCACGCCGCCCACTGGTACCGGCTGGCAATCCCCAAGCTTCCGGAAGGATTGACGAGGTCCAAGGCCCAGAAGCGGTTGGGCGACGTGGCCGGACTCGCCGCGAGCCTCCCGATGACGGCCAAGACCGCGGCCTCTTCGGCCTCGTCGGCGGACCCGGGCGCAAAGGCGGAGTCCGGCCCAAGGGGAAGGCTGGCCCGCAAGGCCCGCTACGAGTCGATGCTGGGCATGTACCTCGACGCGTTGAAACCCATCCCTTGCGTGAACTTGAACGTCCCCAACGGCTCAAACCTGCTCACGGAGGACATCCTGACCCTGCTCCGCGGGCGCATGGACATCAGCAACATCTTCTATGCGGGCGTAGCCCACTTCGAGATTTCTGAGGACGGGACTTATGAGTTTGACCACCATTTCGGCATGTTCCTGATCGACCGCCGGGACGTGGGCCTGGCGGGCCGCAAGGGCACCATGGTGCTCCGCAAAGGGCCCCACGAGGTCCGCGTACGGGAGGGCTATGCCCGGTTGAGGGTCTCCACGCTGAAGATCACCAACAAGAAGACGGGCGAGCGGGTGCCGGTCTTCAACTACGGGGCCGATATCGACAAGTTCCTGCGCCAAACGATCGGACCCTGGAAGGTCGTGGAGGTCTCCGATTGGGAGGCGAAGGAACTCCCGGGTCGCTGAGAGCCTGGTAGGACGACTTTTCGAGTCGTCCCACGAATCGCGGGCCGCTGACGGGGCAATAGGACGACTTTCAAGTCGTCCTACGGATCTGGGGTTCAGGACGACTTGAAAGTCGTCCTACGGGTCGTGCATCCTCAAAGCCCACGGGTTGCGACCCGTGGGCTTGTCTCTACTTGCGTCTTAACCCCCGGAATGGTGGTGCGACAACCGGCCCGGCCGTTTGCAGCGGGGGTCGAAGCGGGTAAACTAAGGGGGCAGGAGCGGCCCCTGGTATCTCCTCGCGGCCCGGTAGCGAGACGTCACCGTGCGCGTTCGAAAGCGGCTGGACATCGGTTGGAAGGACATCCTTTGGGGGGTCTCCTCGACGTGCGTCCCTTTCGACCACGCGGGGGTCGAGCGGCGAGTCGAGGAGGCTTGGACCGGGGTGGACGACACCCTGGTCTGCCTGTCGGTCCGCAGCGGATTTGACCTCCTTTGGGAGACGTTGCAGTTTTCGCCGAAGAGCGAGGTCCTCATCTCCGCGCTGACGATTCCGGACATGGCGCGGATCGTCCAACACCACGACCTGGTTCCCGTGCCCGTGGACCTCGACCCGCGCACGGCAGCGCCGAATTTGGAAAGCCTTGAGCGCGCGATCACGCCGGCCTCCCGCGCCGTGGTCGTGGCCCACCTGTTCGGCACCCGGATTCCTATGGAACCGATCCTGGGGCTGGCCAAACGGCGTGGGCTGTTGGTTATCGAGGACTGCGCGCAGGCGTTTGACGGCGGGCGATACCACGGCCACCCGGAGAGCGACGTGGCCATGTTCAGTTTTGGCCCGATCAAGACGGCCACGGCCTTGGGGGGCGCGGTTTTCCGGGTACGCGATCGGAGACTCTTGGACGAGATGCGCCAGCGCCAGGCAGACTATCCCACGCAGGGGAGGCTGGCCTACCTCCGGCGCCTCTTGAAGTACGCCATGCTGAAGGCCCTTTCCGTGCGCCCCGTCTTCTCGGTCCTGACGGGGCTCTGGACGCTGATGGGCTACGACTACGACCGGTTTGTCAACCGGCAGACCCGAGGATTCCCGGGGCCGGAGTTCTTCCGGCGGATCCGCCAGCAACCTTCGACGCCCCTCTTGGCCGTGCTCCAACGCCGGCTGCGGCGGTACGACAAGCGCCGGTTGGAGCGGCGCATGGCGCGCGGGCAATTGCTGATCCAGCTCCTCGGCGACCGGGTCGTTTGTCCCGGCGCAGAGTTGGCCTCGCACGTCCACTGGGTCTTTCCGGTCCTCGTGGAGAACCCCGAGGAGGTCCTTGCGGCTTTGCGCAAAGCGGGCTTTGACGCGACGCAGGGGCAGAGCATGGCGACCGTGGCCCCGCCGGCGGACCGGCCCGAGGCCGCCCCCTCTCAGGCCGCCCACGTCTTGGCCAAGACGGTCTACTTGCCGATCTACGCCGAGATGTCCGAGCGGGGAGTCCGCGAGATGGCCGAGGCCGTCTTGAGCGTGGCGCGAAGGCCGGCATTCCTCGGGGATTTTGGCAACGAGTAGGACGGGCATCTTGCCTGTCTCGTCGCAGGAGGACAGACATTCCTGTCTGTCGCGGCAGACAAGAATGTCTGCCCTCCTGTCTGTCGCGGCAGACAGGAATGTCTGCCCTCCTGTCTGTCGTGGCAGACAAGAATGTCTGCCCTCCTGTTTGTGCTACGCCATCGCCAGCACGCCCGTGCCGCTGATCCGGTCACCTTTGAGGTCTTGCAGGGCGCGGTTTGCGTCGCGGAGGGGATAGACGGTCGTGTGCGGGCGGATCGGGATGGCGGAGGCTTCGGCCAGTAGCTCGGCCCCATCCTGACGCGTGTTGCAGGTGACCGAGTGGATGTCCCGCTCGAAGAAGACGTAGCGCTGGTAGTCCATGGCCGGAATCGGGGTCATGTGGATGCCGGCCAGGGCGAGCGTTCCCCCCTTCTTCAGGGACTCCAGCGCAGGAGGAACGAGTTCGCCGGCCGGGGCAAAGATGATTGCGCTATCCACTTTCACGGGCAACTCTTCGGCCCGTTGACCGGCCCAGACGGCCCCCATGCGCCGGGCCAGATCCACGTGTCTCTCGCCCCGGGTGACCACGTAGGTCTTGCAGCCGCGGTGGCGGGCAATCTGGATCACGACGTGGGCGGAGGAGCCGAAGCCAAACAGGGCCAGCTTGCCCCCGTGTGGCAAGTTGGCCCGGCGCAAGGCGCGATAGCCGATGATCCCGGCGCAGAGGAGGGGTGCTGCCTCCACGTCTGAGAATGCCTCGGGGATCGGATAAGCGAAATCCTCGGGGACCAAGGCATACTCGGCGTAGCCGCCGTCGGCGTGGTAGCCGGTGAAGCGGGCCGATTGGCAGAGGTTCTCCCGGCCCCGCGAGCAGTAGGCACACGTGCCGCAGGTATGGCGGAGCCAAGCCACTCCCACGCGCTGGCCCAACGAGAACCGTCGGCAGTCCGGTCCGAGGGCATCCACCGTTCCGACCACTTGATGGCCGGGGATGATAGGCATCTTCTGCTGCGGCAGGTCGCCTTCGATCACGTGCAGATCGGTGCGGCAGATCGCGCAGCAGCGGACTTTGAGACCGACCTCGCCAGCTTGCGGCTCGGGCGGCGGCAAGTCAGCCAACCGGAGCGGGGAGGTCTCGATCGGGGCAATTCGTTCAAGGAGCATGGCTTTCATCAGGTTTTCCCCGCAGGTTGCCCGGTCACCTATTGCTGCTGCGTGTCCGGTCGCAGGGGCTGCTCGCTTCGGTGCTGGGAGGTGCGTTTGATCGCCTGAACGATATCCTCGGCCACCATTCCTATGGCGAGGAGAATGCCGCCCAATTGGATAACTCCTATTGCAACACTAAACTCGTGCGGCTGGTGTGAATGGACCCAGGCTGAGATTCCCCCGATCAAGCCGAGGACGCCGAAGAGCATCACCAGGTATCGCATGTCAGTCTCCTTTGCGCGGTAGCTCGACGTGTACCAGCGAAACGACCGGTGCGCCGTCCGGCGCAGCCGGAGTGGCCACACTGAGTTTCCACCTCGCCTATTCCTGGGGCGTCTTCGGTGGCGGCGGCTGGTCGGGTCGGCGCTGGGACGTGCGCTCGATTGCCGCCACGATGTCAAAGGTCGCCAGTCCGAATCCAAGGAGAATCGCCCCCGCCAGAAGGTAGGCCGACCCAAATGTCTGGAAAGGCGGCGAACTGCCGCTCAGCTCCCGGACTCCCACAAACAGGCCGAAGACGCCTAGAACTGTGAGCAGGATTCGCATACGAAGCTCCTTATTCCGCGCAATTGGTTAGGGCCATGTTTGGACCCCCTTCGTGCCAAGGCAACCTGCCGGGCCGTGTGGCAGTCTATACCTAAGACGAGCGACCACACAAGCCCCGCCGGGTGCCCTCCAGTGGCTAGTTCTTCAGTGTCCGCCAGGAGGGGCCCTTGTGGCGGACGGCTGCCGTGCATTATCTTACTGCTATGTGTCGCCCGATATGGGGTGCCCCCCCCGAGGGCATTCCGGGGCTAGCCCGCCTTGTGCGCCCTGTAGGACGACTTGAAAGTCGTCCTGCCCGTGGGACGACTTGAAAGTCGCCCTACCCGTGGGACGACTTGAAAGGCGCCCTACCCGTGGGACGACTTGAAAGGCGCCCTACCCGTGGGACGACTTGAAAG
>CAYGZI010000120.1:0-12035 GCA_964354245.1 uncultured Planctomycetaceae bacterium | reverse complement strand
CCCTCACCCCTTCATCCCCTCATCCCCCTCAGCCGCCACTCACCACCCGCCACCTCCCCACATGCCACCCGCCGACGTGAAGCCTTCGTTCAGCCTCAAAGGCGCTCAGACCCTCGATCGCGGCACCGAGCGCAAGTGGAGCGATTCCTATAAGGCCCTGGCCGACCGCCGCGTGGCCAATTGGATCAACATCCAGTCCGCGCCGCCGATGCTCCCGCCGTATCATGCCGGCGCGTCGCAGAGCCGCTTGATCCGGATGCTCGAAGACGGCTCCCACTACGGCGTGCGGCTCTCCCGGCCCGAGCTGGACCGGTTCATCGCATGGATCGACCTCTTGGTCCCGTACTGCGGCGACTACACCGAAGCGATGAACGAAGAGCGGATCCCCCGATACCTCCATTTCCTCCAGAAGCGGCAGCGCTGGCAGGCCCAGGAGGCCGCGAACATCGAGGCGCTGGTCCGCGACCGATGGTGATCTCGCCTTGGGCCGGGCTGCCGTTCCGGACGTAACGGCCGCGCCCGTGTACTACACTTGCCGGGCAGCAGACTCTTCCCGCCGGCCTTCCAAGGAACAACCATGCCGATTCCGCGTCGCCACGGCCGTTCCGACCGATACCAGCGCGGCCAGGTGGTCGAGGTCCGCAGCCACCGCGAGATCCTGGCCACGCTCGACTCAAACGGAAAGCTCGACAACCTTCCCTTCATGCCCGAGATGGCCAAGTGCTGCGGCCGGCGATTCCGCGTCTACCGGCGGGCCGAAAAGGTCTTTCTCGACCAATACTACTACGTCGCGCGAATGCCGCGGGCCGTGTTCCTTGAAGGCGTCCGGTGCGACGGCGCTGCCCATGCCGGATGCCAGATGGGATGTCTGATTCTTCTGGAAGGAGGCCTGGCTGAAGCCCGTTGGCGACTCCGGCCAGGCCGGCGACGACCCCAACGGGCGATGTCCCGATGAAGTGCGGCTGCCGATCACCGAGGACGGCCGCTTCTGCTGCCAGGCCACCGAGCTGGTCCGGGCAATGTCGCGCTTGCCGTGGTGGCGCCTGAGCCAATACGCGCGCGACGCCGGCGCCCGCGGGCTCTCGATGGGCCAGGTGATACGCGTTTTACTGCTCCTGGCCTATAACAAGCTCCGCTGGATCTGCGGGTGCGAGGAAGTGGGCGCGGTGAGGGGCCGCGAGACGAAGACCTTCAACGAGCCGCTGAACCTGCAGCCCGGCGACCTGGTGCAGGTGAAGAGCGTCGACGAGATCAAGGCAACGCTCGACGCCCAAGGCCGCAACCGCGGCCTGGGACTTCCGCCCGGCATGGCGGACTTTTGCGGCGGGACGTATCGCGTGGCCCGCCGGGCGGAGAGGGTCGTCCTCGAATGGTCCGGCGAGCTCCGCCGGATCGGCAATACGGTGATCCTCGAAGGCGTCACGTGCGACGGCATGGCCCGGCGCTGCTGCCCCAGAGACTGCTACCACCTTTGGCGAGAGAGCTGGCTAAAGCGGGTCCCGCAATTGGCGGAGCGGCCGCCAAGTCATCGGCCGCCGGCCAGTGCCGCCCTGGATGCCCTGGTGGCCCACTGTGGCCCCGTGCCGTCAAACCGGGATTCCACGATTGCCGCCTCGTGGTGAAGCAGTGGTCCCGGGCATGTTCTGCGCCGGGGACTGCCGTCCATCTGCCAAGCGTGCTAGAATAACGTTGGCTGCTGACATGGAGGGCGCGTTGTGGAAATCCGTTATTACCGCGACCCCGAAACTGGGTTGCCGCACATCTACCAGCACGGGGTGACGGAACGGGAGGCGGAATGGATTCTGGTCCACCCCGGTGAGGACGAACCGTCCTCCGGCGGCGGCAAAGGAGACGCGGACGATGAACGAACAGCGGTTCCCCAAGGGCTGGGATCAGCAGCGCGTCAAGCAGTTAATCGCCGAATTGGACGCGCGAACGGACGAGGAGTGGATTGCGGCGGATGAGGCCGCCGCCGCCGACAGCGGCGACCAGGCTGTGATGACCGTACCGACGGCCCTCCTGCCCGAGATTCGGCGGTTACTCGCGTCGCAGAAGAGCGCCTGATCGTCCGATCTGTGCCCGTAGTCTGTAAGGTGGGGCAAGCGCAGCGCAGTCCCACCAAGGTGCGACAGAAATGGGGTCAGAGCTTGAATAGTGAATAGCGGTCGCTCCCGTTGGCTTCCGCGTGGCGGGGGAGCGTCCGCAAGGCGGGCCCGTCGTCGATCCGACGCAAGCCGTGACTTGTGCGCCCGTTGCTCCCGCGCGTCACTTCGGACCGCTATTCACTATTCAACCTCTGACCCCAAGTCCCGCCACTTGTGCGTCCGTTGCTCCGGCATATCACTTCGGACCGCTATTCACTATTCAAGCTCTGACCCCAAGTTCCGCGCGCGCGACGCCGGGGCCCGCGGGCTCTCGATGGGCCAGGTGATACGCGTTTTGCTGCTCCTGGCCTACAACAAGCTCCGCTGGATCTGCGGGTGCGAGGAGGTGGGCGCGGTGAGGGGCCGCGAGACAAAGACCTTCAACGAGCCGCTGAACCTGCAGCCCGGCGAGCTGGTGCAGGTGAAGAGCGTCGACGAGATCAAGGCAACGCTCGATGCCCAAGGCCGCAACCGCGGGCTGGGACTTCCGCCCGGCATGGCGGACTACTGCGGCGGGACGTATCGCGTGGCCCGCCGGGCGGAGAAGGTCGTCCTCGAATGGTCCGGCGAGCTCCGCCGGATCGGCAATACGGTGATTCTGGAGGGCGTCACATGCGACGGCATGGCCCGCCGGTGCTGCCCTAGAGACTGCTACCACCTCTGGCGAGAGAGCTGGCTAAAGCGAGTCCCGTGATCTGGTCGCGCAGGATCACCGTCGGGCGCAGCAGTGCTTGTACTTCTTTCCGCTGCCGCAAGGGCAAGGATCATTCCGTCCTACGGGCGTCTCCCGCGACCGTGCTGGAGCAAGCTCGTTCGTGCCCAGAGCGTGCTGCCGAGCCAGACCGAAGTGCGGGCGTGTGGGATGGGTCCCGGGTTCCTCATAAGCCACACGTTCGCCCATCCCTTTCTGCAAACACGTGCGGATGACCAGCGCGGCCAGATCGGCCTGGCGCGCCCGGCCCAACGCGCGGAAGCTTTGCGGGTTGGTCCCGAATGCCCGCCCGACGGAACCGAGCAGCGTTTCCAGAACCTCGGCGGCAACCGGGAGGCCGGCCCCGGTGGTCATCCAGAAGCTGCCGGGACAAACAACGTTGCTGGCGAGAACCATGCCTCTCCGGGCCGAGTTGCTAAGCCCGACGTCGATCACCAGCAGCCGCTCGGCTCGAAACACGTCGTTCACTTCGATACCGAAGCCGGGAAAAACGCCGGCGACCTGGAAAAGGCCGTACCGGATGTTGATTCTTGCCTGGAGCACCGCCGGCTCCTCGGAATCGGCGGGGGGCGGAGAGAGATCCAGGTAGCGCCGGACTGCGTTGCGCCCATCGGGTGCGAAGTAATGATGAATCGCGTAGTCCATCAGCACGGCCGCCATGTCCTCGGAATCGAAGACCAGCACTCCGCGATGAAGAATCCCCAGCCTCCGTCCGGATTCGTGGATTGCGTCTTTGTCCAGGCTTTCGACGAGCTTGTGACTCAACTGTTTCGCCACGTCCCGAATCCGCCGGTATTGGGCGAGCAGGTCCCTTTGGACTTCCGGGTTCCTTACGTTCACGTCCATGTCGATCTCCTGACAGACTCGGGTTTCCGTACGTCTCGCCCCTCGCCCCTGGTCCCTCGCCCCTCCCCTCACGTCCACAACTGCCGGTCGAGCATCCGGTAGTTGATCGCCTCGTTGAGGTGCCCGGCGCGGATCTCCTCGGCCCCGTCGAGGTCGGCAATCGTGCGGGCCACGCGGAGGATCTTGTCGTGGGCCCGGGCGGAGAGGCCCAGCTCGGTCATCGAGCCTTTGAGGAGGTTGCGGCACTCGTCGTCCAGCTTGCAGAACTTGCGCGTCAGGCGATGGCTCATGTCGGCGTTGTAGCGGGCCCTGGTGCCGTGGAACCGCTCCTGCTGGCGTTTGCGCGCCGCGGCCACCTGCTGGCGCATCTCGCTGCTCGTGGTGCCCGACGACTCGCCCGATAGCTCGCGGAAGGCCACCGACGGCACCTCGATGTGCATGTCGATCCGGTCCAACAAGGGCCCGCTGATCTTCGACATGTACCGTTCGATCTGCGGCACCGAGCAGTGGCACGTGCGTCGCGGGTCGTTGCGGTAGCCGCAGGGGCAAGGATTGAGCGCGACCACGAGCATGAAGTTCGCCGGGAAGGTCGTGCTCGTGAGTGCCCGGGCAATGGTCACAGTGCCGTCTTCGAGCGGCTGGCGCAGGACCTCCAGCGTGCGGCGGTTGAACTCGGGCAGCTCGTCGAGGAAGAGCACGCCGTTGTGCGCGAGGCTGATCTCGCCCGGGCCAGGGGTCGAGCCGCCGCCCACCAGGCCCGCGTCGCTGATCGTGTGGTGCGGCGAACGGAACGGGCGCGTGGCCATGAGCGGCTGGCCGGGCTTGAGCCGCCCGAGGGCACTGTAAATGCGGGTCGTCTCGATCGATTCCTCCGGCTCTAGATCGGGCAGAATGGTCGGAAGTCGCTTGGCGAGCATGGTCTTGCCCGAGCCGGGCGGACCGAGCATAAGGAGATTGTGCCCGCCGGCGGCGGCCACGACCAAGGCCCGCTTGGCCATCTCCTGGCCCCGGACGTCGGCAAAATCGTCTTCGTACGTGGAGAGCTGGCGAAAGAGTTCATCGAGGCGCGAGGGCGTGGGCTCGATCTCCAATTGCCCGGTCAGAAAACCCACGGCCTGGGTGAGGCTGGCCACGGGGATGGCCTCGACCTTCTCGACCACGGCCGCCTCGGCTGCGCTTTCGCTGGGCACGATGACCCCTCGCAAGCCCTTCTGCTCAGCCGCGGCCATGGCCATCGAGAGGGCCCCTTTGGTCGGCCGGGTGTTGCCGTCCAGCGCCAATTCGCCAACCACCGCGTACTGCCCCAGCAACTCCGATTCCATTTGCCCGCTGCCCACCAGAATACCCAGGGCGATCGGCAGATCGAACGACGCCGCCTCTTTGGGCAAATCGGCCGGGGCATGTTCCCGCCAGTCAAGGGCGTATAAACGTGCTGCAAGCAGCACTAACGCGGCGGTATGGACCAGAAGAACTCGGGGCATTTCGATAGTCTACCGCCGGGGTGACGCGGCAACCGGGGCGTCAACGCCGTGCCGAGCCCCGAAACGCGGCGACTCGATGGCTGGGGCGGCCTATCTTTTCCTCGGGGCGACTGGACGCCAGTAGGACTTTTCCGCCGCGGTGCCGCTCGGCTCGCGCCGGCCATCCGGCGCCTGATTCTCGCTTTCGTCCAAGGCACCCCACCCCAGAACTAACGGTCTTGGCTAGTCAAGCGGAAAAAAGAACAAGATGGGCTTGACGGGCGATTTCTTTGCGATAAGATGCTGACAGACTGGCTGTCTGTCTGTCATTCAACGGAGGAGATTGTGGCGATGAAGCTCGACCGGATTACGGATGGGGAACTGTCCATCCTCCAAGTGCTTTGGGAGCGGGGGGAGGCCACCAGCCGCGAAATCACGGCTGCCGTTCACGAGGAAGTGACGGACCCCAAAATGGCGTCAGTGCAGAAGCTTGTTGAACGGCTCGAAGCGAAAGGGTGCGTCCAGCGCGACCGGAGCGAACGAGCGCATCGGTTTCGCCCATTGGTGAGTCACGAGCAATTTCTCGGCAGCCGTCTGCAATCGCTCGCAGACCGGCTATGTGACGGCGCTGTCACTCCCTTGGTGACGACGCTCTTGCGATCCAAGCGACTTCCCAAGAAGGACCGTGAACAACTTCGCAAACTCATTGGCGACCTCTGGCCGTCAAGCGGGAGCGGCAACCGTACCTCAGATTGAGGGAGAAACTCCATGCAACACTTTTGGGAAATCGTAGCCAGCAATGCCCTATTGGTTATCGTTCTCGCGGTAGCCGTGTCCTTGCTGAGCCGCGCTTGGAAGAACCCGCTGTACCTCCATCTTCTCTGGGTGCTCGTGCTGCTGAAGTTCGTCACTCCGCCTCTCGTGGCCGTCCCCATTCCGTTGCGAGCAATGCAGCCTTGGGCGGCATCGGAAGCACAGGCAGTAAACGCGCGCGGCGCCCGTCGCTTGCCTGCTGAGGCTCTTCAGTCAGATGCCCCGTCCACCACGCCCCGCCAGGCAAACAAGCATTTGCCAGATGGTTGGGCCATCGCCGAAAGCTCAGGCCCAGACCATGTTGCACCGCTAGCCGGACAGCAAGGGATACCCTGGCTAAGCGTTCTTGGATGGATGTGGGGTGCGGGAAGCGTGCTGTGCGCGGTCGGGTATGCCTACCGCATTCTTCGTTTCAGGAGGCTATTTCACAGCAGCGAAGCCCCCTCTACCGCTGTGCTCAATACGGCGGAAGCAATCGCTGGGCGACTCGGACTGAGATGGTTTCCCGAAATCCGTATGCTGTCGGTCCGTGTATCCCCCCTGGTCTGGTGGCTTGGTGGCACGCCCCGTGTGTTTCTACCGGCGGCGCTCTTCGAGCGGTTGGATGCAGCCGCGCAGGAGGCGATACTCGCCCACGAACTGGCGCACGTGCGGCGCAAAGATCACTGGGTTCGATTACTTGAAATGATGGTTACGACACTGTTCTGGTGGCATCCCGTGGTGTGGTGGGCCGCTCGCCGGCTTCAAGAGCTTGAAGATCAATGTTGCGACGCGATGGTGTTGGACCTTGCAGCGCAGGAGGCCAAGACCTATGCCACTGCTCTCTTGGATACGCTGGATTTTCTTTCAGAACGCGCAGTTGCCGCCCCACTGGGCGTAACCGCCGCCAAGTCTTCCTCTTCTTTGACCAGGAGAATCGCGATGTTGAAGAACCGTTCCTGGACCCCACGATTGACCCTCGGGCGTCTAATGCTCTTGCTCGCCGTGGCGGCCTTTCCCATGGCCTTGGCCTTCGGGCAGAAACCGGAGACTACGGAGACGGCATCGCAAGCAGTCGTCAAGAAGCGAGCAATCAACAAACTGGTGAAGGACTTCCCCGACAGGATGGACTTATCTACGCCGGAGTCGGCGATGGCAGCATTGAGTCACGGCGTGGCGCGACGAAAGGATATTCATGTAATCCGTGAAGGGAACTCGGTGACGCTGGATGGCCGGAACTGGGTGAAGCTGGATAGTCAGTCGGCCAAGAAGTATGCCGGGGCGGTGGTAAACGTGACTGAGAACTCTGGCCAACAGGTTCTCGACACCGAGATCGTCGAGGTGCTCACATACAATGATGATCTCGCCGCTGTGATACACAAGAGCGGCCGCTACCCACCAAACCGCCAATACGCTGCGCAGTATTTTGGCCGAAGCAAGGGCGTGTGGTGGATGAAACTTGATTTGGAAGCGACCGGCGAGAATTTTTTCACAAGCGTTGCGGCGGCTGAAGAGAACTTTGGGAAAAGGAAGGGCGACATTTGGCAGGCATTTGTGAAAACGAGGGATTTGGTGGAACGGGGCCTGGACGACCTACGAACTAAGAAGTACAACGAGGCGATTGCGGCGTTCTCCGAAACCATCTCCGTCGATCCAAAGGTAACGGTAGACGACGCATTGTTCTGGCGAGGCATGGCCTACTTCTTTAAGGATAAGGAGGATTGCGGCAAAGCCATCGCCGACTTCACGGAATACCTGAAGCGAACTCCAGACGTAGACATGGCGGCAGTGTGCCGCTACCTGCGCGGCCTTGCCTTCGCAAGCCAGAAAGACGGTTTGGACAAAGCCCGCGACGACATGATGGTAGCACTGGCGCTAGACTCCAACGTTGGAAAGCGCTTGGCAGGCGCGTATCTCATTTGCAGTATCGCATACGCTCGTGAAGGCAGACTCGATTATGCCCTTGCGCATGCCACGGGAGCCGTTCAGCTCGATCCCGAGAACGCCGATGCTTATGCAGTTCGCGGCTATGTCTACGAAAAGAAGGGCGATTACGCAAAGGCGGTGGCTGACCGCGAGGCATCGAAGCGATTCAGGGCAACGACTCCCAACCACAACGACATGGAGGAAATTGCTTTCGCAAAGGCGTTACACCGGTGCCTACTGCAACTCGTGCCGACACTGGAACGCCCTGAGCAACAGCCCTCAGCTTCCGCGTCGTCGAGCCTGGGAACGTCGCAGATGAGCATTGTCAACCCTCGGATCATCGTCCAGCCAGAAGAGGAAGAACGCCTTGGCGTCGTGCCCCCGTGAGGCGGCGCGGGCCTTGGCAGAGCTTCTCGACGCCTAGATACGGCGCTACGTTGCGCCAGAGGGCCGTAGACGGCCGCGCATGGTAGGCATGGTGTCTCTTGACGTGGCTTTTGCGTAGATCGACGGCAAGGGGCCTTAGCCGGTTGACGCTTGTGCTCTTGCCGTTGCCGGTCTTGGCGTCAATGGCTGCGCTGGGCGTGGGCAATGTGGGCGAGAGGAAGCCACGCCCAGGTCAATCGCAGCCGGCTGCTTCACTCCACGCGAATTACGGGGAATTCCGCGTCATCGTCGTCAGGAGGACCGGGGCCAGGTTGATGACCGTGCGATTCTGCGGCCGCTGAAAGCCCGAGTTGACAATTGCCCGCTCCACGCGATGCGTGCTCTCCTTGACGGCCGCCTCGGGCAACCCGACCAGCACGGTCTTCGGCAGCCCGGCGGGCGAGACGTCCACCTCGACCTCGACCGGCACGGCGTCAATGCCCAGGAGCGAAAAGGTCTTGAGCTTGGCGAGCATGGCGCCTCTTCTTTACGGGGATTTGGGTACCGTACGTTGGTTCTGCGCGTCGAGCGGTTCGTCGATTTGGATCGTCACTTTGTGCGGATACTGATAGTGCTCGTGCTGACCTTCCTTGCGCGGGCCTACGACCACCTCCACCGTCCCATTTGGCTTCACCCTCTCGTACCCGGGGCTCTCGGCCACCAGTCCGGTCCGTGCAGGAGATGCCGTTCTTGTCGAGCACCCCTATTATGGCGGGTCTTCGGACTTCCGCAAGCCCTCTTGGGCGAAGCCCGCGGCCTTTTGCGTCGTGTGTGGGAGGAATCTTTCGATTCAAGTGTTATGTTTCGGCCGGTGGTCACGCCCTTTGTACCGGGCAACCCGCCGCGCCCAAGCGGCGGTTTTCCAGCAGGTCGAACCGGAGTCCCTCATGCGCGACAAACTGCGACTGCTTCTGATCAACCCCACCGCACCCGAATGGCGCGTCACCAACGGCCGGGGCCCCAGCCGCGGGACCAAGGCATTCCGTTTTTCGATGCTGCCGAGTCTGAGCGTGGCCGCGGCCATGCCTCCCTACGTCCAGACGCGGATCGTCGACGAAGACGTGGAGCCGATCGACTTTGGCACCGACGCCGACCTGATCGGCATTTCCTTCATGACCTACAACGCCCCCCGGGCGTACGCAATCGCGGACGACTTCCGGGCAAGGGGAAAGCCCGTGATCTTCGGCGGCTGCCACCCCACGTTCCTGCCGCAGGAGGCCAAAGAGCACGCCGACGCGGTCTGCATCGGCGAGGCGGAGCCCAACGTGCCGGCGATGATGGCGGATTTCGTCGCGGGGAGGCTCCAGCCGCTTTACGACCGCGGCCCGGCCGACCTGAAGGGGTTGCGAATACCCGACAGGAGCCTGATCCGCCAGTCGGCCTACATCACGCCGTACGCGGTCCAGGCGACGCGCGGCTGCCGCTACCGCTGCAAGTTTTGCACGGTGGCCGCGTTTCACCGCTACCACTTCCGCACCCGCCCCATCGACGAGGTGATCGCGGAACTCCGGCTCTTGGGCAAGCACGTGATCTTCGTCGACGACAACCTCGTGGCGGACCGCGACTATGCGAAGGACCTCTTTGCCAAGATGATCCCGCTCAAAAAACGCTGGGGGAGCCAGGGGAGCATCGACATGGCGTCCGACGACGAGCTGCTGCGCCTGGCCCGTGCCAGCGGCTGCCGGGGCATGTTCGTCGGCCTGGAATCGCTCTCGCAGGAGAGCCTGAGATACGGCAACAAGCACTTCTGCCGCGCCAAGGACTACGTGCGGGCGATTGCCAAAATCCATGCGGCGGGGATCGGGGTCTACGCGGGGATCGTCTTCGGCATGGACGGCGACACGCCCGAGGTCTTTGCCAGGACCCTGGACTTCCTCGACGAGGCCAAGGTCGATGCCCTCCAGGTGACCGTTTTGACTCCGTTTCCCGGCACTCCGCTGTTCGAGGAGCTGGACCGGCAGGGGCGGATCTTCGACAAGGACTGGGCCAAGTACGACTTCGGCCACGTGGTCTTTCAGCCGCGGAACATGAGTCCCCAGACGCTCCAAGCCGGGCACGATTGGGTCTGCCGCAAGTTCTATGCGCTCCGCCCGACCCTTCAGCGGGTCTGGCGGGCCTGCCGGCTCATGGGGCCCGCGGCCGCATTGGCCACCGCGGTGCCGCTGAACTTCGGCTACCGCAGCCGGTTCCGGACCAACGGGGTGTTGCACAACGGAACGCCGGCATTCGCGCCGGGGTCAGCTCAGCCAACCCGCGTCTCCTTGGCGAACTCCTCTTCCGTCATGTCGAAAGTGTCCATGCCGTAATCGGCCAGCTTCGACAGGAAGGCAACCCGCGGGATGCCGGCCAGGGCCAAAGATCGGGCGTTGAAGCCGGCCCGCTACGAACCGGATGAAGGATGCCTGTCCTGGGGACTCGGCATCACCACTTCTCGTCGTACTTCATCCAGAGCAGATCGCCCAGGCTCCAGTACGCCCCGGTCGCTGCCGCGCAGGCTTCCGCGGTCTTTCGCGTCAGATACGCGCGGGCCTCGGCCGGGTTGTCCTTCAGGAGCTTGGCCGCGGTCTGGGCGATTTCCGTTTGAGCGGTGAGGAGCTTCTCCTGGAGGGGATCGCGCACGCCGGCCACGTCCACGCGCATGTCGCCCCAGCGGTGGGCCGCGATCGTGGCCACGCGCTTGAACGCCCACCACGCCGATCGCCGGCTGAAGCCCGTCGTGCGTCCGTCCGTCTTGTAGTCCTCAGGCACGTCGGTGATGCCCGCGTACATGGGCACGTAGACGGTCATGGCCGGGTTTCCATATCCGAACCAGACGATCCCGCCCACCGCATCGGGCAGCCAGGATCGCGACTGGGTGACGGTGGCATACATGCAGTACCAACGGGCCAGCGGGCGCTCGCCGCGCCAGCCCCAGCCGCCGTTGATCTTTAAGAGCTTGTTCATGTCGTAGGGCATGAACGGATTGGCCAGCGGGCTCTTGACCGTCTTGCCCTCGTCGTTGGTGATCGTCAGGTCCTTCACCACGTCGAAGTCCGTGCCCTCGAAGGTGTCGCGGAAGATTTCCATGATCTTCTCGGGGCGGACCGGCTTCTCGGGCTTGACGGAGAACGGAAAGACGTTGCCGTTCGGCTCCAGCTTGAGCGACGGGGCCAGAAGGTCCAGCACCCTCCACTCGCGCCGCGTGGCCGCAAAGCTCATGCGCCCGTCGGGATTGTACGCCTCGTAGAAGCGGAAGGGTTGGCCGCCCTTGGGGTCCCAATAGCCCCGCTCCTGGGCGACTTTCAGGACGTTGCCCGAGGCCATGAAGAAGTCCGGCTTGGCCAGTTCGATCTGGCCGATCCGCGAGGCGTTGGCCACGACCGCGACGTGATCGTCCGGGACCCGCTGAGCGGCCCAGACGGCCCCGACCAGCCCCTTGCCGGGCCCGATGATCTCCATGAGCCAGACCTCTTGCGGGTCGGCGATGGTGAGGGCCTCGCCCACGTCGCACCAGCCGTGTTTCTCCAGGAGCTCGCCGCCGATGCGGATCGCCTCGCGGGCCGTGGTTGCCCGGGCGAGCATCAATCGGGTGAGCGTTTCGCAGTCGATCAGCCCCTTGTCGCTCTCCAACTCCTTGCGGCCGTCGAAGGTGGATTCGCCGATGGCCACCTGGCGCTCGTTCATGACGGCATAAACGGGGGCAATGCAGCCGAGGGTTTCCGCCGCTTGCGGGATGCTGCCGGTGGGAGT
>CAYGZI010000119.1:0-12042 GCA_964354245.1 uncultured Planctomycetaceae bacterium | reverse complement strand
AAGGCTATTTACCAAAAGACTTACATCCGCTCAAGTGCATTACACAGTCAAATTAAAAGCGGCGGCTCAGAACGTCGGAGTGAGGAGGCGGGAGTCAGAACTTCCCCATTCATCCCTCATCCCTCATCCTTCATCCCTCCCTCATCCTTTGGCTCACGACCTCGTCTTGGCAGATCGGGCGGTTTCTGCTACCGTATGGGCCGCATCGGGGTGGATCGCCTGACGGAACGATCCAGGACGACTCTACCCCGCGACTCGGTGCAAGTGCGCGACCGAACGCTGCTTGGGTTTCCCCCGAACGGGGGTAACCGGCCGACAAGGAAGGAGGCCCGCATGAATGTCCAGCCGAAGTTGGGAGTCCGCGTCCACATCCGGTGGATGATCCGCCGCGACATGCCCGAAGTCCTCGGCATCGAAGAGGAGGGCTTCGAGTTCCCCTGGTCGGAAGACGAGTTCCTCCGTTGCCTCCGCCAGCGGAATTGCATTGGAATGGTCGCGGAACACGACGAGCGGGTCGTGGGATTCATGATATACGAGTTGAACAAGACGCGGATTCACATCTTGAACTTCGCCGTGGCCCGCGACCTTCGCCGATGCGGCGTGGGCCGGCAAATGATCTCCAAGCTGCTCGGCAAACTCTCCTCCCAGCGACGGACCCGGATTACGCTGGAGGTCCGGGAGAGGAACTTGCCCGCCCAATTGTTCTTCCGCGCCAACGGGTTCCGGGCCGTGTCGGTCTTGCGGAACTTCTATCACGACACGCCGGAAGACGCGTACCTGATGCAGTTCCGGCACCGGCCGGAAGTGGCGGGAGTGGAGGTTCCGGATCGCCGGATCGGCCGGTTGGCCGGGTGACGGCGGGTGCTTCCCCGGGGACGGCTTTCAACGATCGGCCATCAGTCGTCGGCTTTCCGCCGTCGGCTTTCCGCCAGCGGTGTAGAATGACATCAGCGGCGAAGGTCGCGACGTCAAGCGTTGCCGAGTCCCTAGCCCCTAGCTCACAGCCCCTCTCGTTGCGGCCGCAGGCCGCGTCAGGATTGCGTGCCCATGTTGTCACCCGCGGCAACCGAGACCGTCGGGGTCTGCGTGCTGGCCGCAGTGGTGCTGCTGCCGATTGCCTTTCTGGCGTATCGCGCCCGCCGGCTTTCCTTGACCTGGCACCAGCGTTTCTGGTGGGGAGTCAACCAGGTGCTCTGCCGGGTCCTGTGGCGGGCGGCAATCAGCGGGCCGCTCCCCATCGGCCCGAACAAGGGGGCCCTGGTCATCTGCAACCACCGTTCGCCGATCGACCCGTGCCTCATCGAACTGGGGACCCATCGGGTGATCCATTGGCTGATTGCCAAGGAGTACTGCAAGGACTGGAAGCTGAGCTGGTTCCTGCGCATGTGCGAGGTGATTCCCACCAATCGGGCGGGAGTGGACACCGCCGCAACGAAGATGGCAATCCGACTTGCCAGGAACGGGGAGATCGTTGGCCTTTTTCCCGAGGGGAGGCTCAATACCACGGATCAGTTCCTTATCTCGGGACGTGCGGGTGTGGCCCTGATTGCCTTGAAGGCCGGGGTCCCAGTGATCCCGTGCTACATCGAGGGCTCGCCTTACGACGGGACGACTTTGGGCGCCTTGCTGATGCACGCCCGGGCGAAAGTAACCGTGGGCCGGCCTATTGACGTCTCGCAGTATCGCGGCCGCGAGGGAGAGCGAGGGGTGCTGGAGGAATTGACGCGGCGACTCATGCAGGAGATAGCCCGGCTGGGGGGCCAGCCTGATTTCGAGCCCCAACTAGCGGGGCGGATTCACCGGCCGGATTAGGCCCAGCGCATCGGGGCGCGGGATCGCTTGACAACCCCGTCGGATGGTTCCATAATGGTTTCGTAATGGTTTCTTTTTCCAGGACGCAACCATGGCTACCATCACCGTGAAAGACATCCCCGACGATCTCTACGCCGACCTGAAGCAGGCGGCCCAGGCGAATCGCCGCAGCATCAACAGCGAGATCATTGTCTGTGTCGAGCGGGCGTTGCGCAGTCAGAGGATTCCCGTGGAGGCGGTCTTGGCGCGGGCCGAGAGACTGCGGGAACTGACGAAGGAGCACCCGATCACGGACTCCGAGTTTTCCGAGGCAAAGCGAGCAGGCCGGCCGTGATCGTCGTCGATTCGAACGTCGTCGGCTATCTGTACCTGACGGGTCCGCGGCAGGAGCAGGCCAAGCACCTCTTGCGGGAAGACGCCCAGTGGGCCGTCCCGCGGCTTTGGCGGAGCGAATTCCGCAATGCCTTGGCGCTCTACGTTCGTAAGGGGCTTCTCACCTTGGCGGCCGCCCAGGAGATTATGGACGAGGCCCTCCGCCTGATGACTGGCCGGGAATATGAAGTGGTTTCGTCCCAGGTGCTGCGATTGGCGGCCAGTAGTTCCTGCTCCGCCTACGACTGCGAGTTTGTTGCCTTGGCGCAGGACCTGGGTGTTCCGTTGGTGACGGTGGACAAGCAGGTCTTGGATCAGTTTCCGCAGGTAGCCGTTTCTCCCGACACCTACTTGGCATCCCGCAGCGAGTAGGGTGGGCGTACTTGACATACAGCCGTATCTCTGATATGGTTTCCTGTATGAAGACGACGCTCAACATCAGCGACGCCACCATGCGCGAGCTCAAGCGGGAAGCCGCCCAGCAGGGCCGGACCATGTCGGAGTTGGTGGAAGGGGCCCTGCGAGCGCTACTGCACGGGACGAAGCCCCCCGGCGAGTTGCCGCCTCTTCCGGAGTTCAAGAGCGGCGGTGCGCGGGTGGACGTGGCGAACCGGCAATCGCTCTACGATGTCATGGACCGCTAGCGGTGTTCGTGGTCGATACCAACATCCTGTTGTATGCAGCCGACTGCGACGCGCCCGAGCACGAAAAGTGTCGCTCCCTCCTTCAGGCTTGGCGTGAGCAGCCGTCCCCTTGGTACTTGACCTGGGGGATCGTCTACGAGTTCCTCCGCGTTGCCACTCATCCCAACGTCTTCCGGAACCCGTTTGCCGCGGGGGACGCATGGGCCTTTGTTCAGGCCGTCCTTGCCGCGCCGAGCGTCGGGATGCTTCTGGAAACCGAACGCCACCGGCGAGTCGTTTCCGAGGTGTTTTCCGAGCTACCCGATATCAAGGGAAACCTCGTCTTCGACACGCACACGGCTGTGCTGATGAGAGAGCACGGGCTGAAGACGATTTACACGCGCGACACCGATTTCAATCGTTTCGGATTCCTCGATGTGGTCGATCCTATCCGGGCGATCCGTCGGACAACCGGCCCCCCCTGACACGGCCGCTCCGGGGCGTCAGCCACGCACCCTATGCCTGGTTGTGGCACCCCCACGCACGTGTTACTCTTGACCCGGAGGTCGTGAACATGGGCATCATCAGCGTCGATCTGTTGCTCTCGAATCCGCGGAGGCGGGAGTTGAAGCCCGTGGCGGTGCAGGCCCTGGTCGATACGGGCACCTTCACCCTCTGCATTCCAGAGCACGTGAGAATCCAGCTCGACCTGGAGGAATCAGAGCGGCGGGAAGTGACGGTTGCCAACGGGAAGAAGGAAGCGGTCTCCTACGTGGGCCCGGTCAAGATCGCTTGCCTGGGCCGGAGTTGCTTTGTCGGGGCGATTGTCCTGGGGGATCGTGTCCTCTTAGGCGCGATTCCGATGGAGGACATGGATCTGGTGATCTCGCCCACGAAACAGCATGTGACCGTCAATCCGGAAAGCCCGAACATTCCCTCGGGGATCGTCATGTAGGCGCCGGACATCATCGCAAACCGGAGGTAGCGAGATGGCAGTGATCGGAATCGCCGGATTACCGGGTAGCGGCAAGAGCACGCTAATGAATGAACTCCAGAAGCAAGGATACAGTCCCTACGACAACATCAACGTAGACTGGAATGGCAACTTGCCGAGGGCTCGCACAGAGGCCCATCAGGGAAAGGATGTTGCGATCTCTGATATCATGTTCTGCAAAGAGTCCATGAGACGCCGACTCGAGCGGGAACTGGAGCTGACCGTGCAGTGGATATCGTTCGAGAACATCCCGTGGCAGTGCGCAAGGAACTGTCTGTACCGGTTCATGTTCGCAAATCGCGACAAACCGCGGTCCCTTGACTTCGAGATTGGGAAGATCATCGAGCTCTCTCCGGTCTTCAAGCCGGTCGGCGACATCCGGCCAGTCGTGCGAGCAGACGCGATGATCGCGCCTTAAGACAACCACCGTCGTTGGCGTTTTGGCGAGTTTGGGGGCCGCTGTTCAGCCGGCAGCCCAGCGTGTAGCAAGCGGTTCCATCGCTCGCCGACAAATGTTCGTCGTCTGCATTCAGGGCCGGAACTGCTGGCACCAGTAGATCAGGCCTTCGACCGTCTGAAAGGCCGCCACGCCAATCCGGCGATGGCCGGGACTGAGGATGTTCGCCCGGTGCCCGGACGAATTCATCCAACTGGTCAGCACCGAGCGGCTGTCGGGCTGGCCCATGGCGATATTCTCCGCCACGGACGCCCGGGTGTGCTGGAATGCCCGGTTGCGGCCCATCCACTGAGCGTGTTGGCGCGCCGATTTCATCAGGTCCTCATCGACCTGGAGGGGAGGGAGCCCGTAGCGGGCCCGCTCCGCGTTGGTGTGCTCGACGACGCTCTTCTCCAAAGCCACCAGGGTTATGGCGGCCTGACCTTTTGACCGGGCCGTCTCGGGGGCCGTTGCGCCCAAGACGGCGCCGAAGAGGGCAGAGTAGTGGGGAGTCTCGATGCGGTTGGCCGGGGGTACCAGCCCCAGAACGGCGCCGTGGATTCCCGCCTGGTGGGGAGTCTCGGCCTGCAGCGCTGGGGCCAACATGCCGGCAAGGGCAGCGCAGAGTGCCAGCTTTGCTATCATGGCGTGCTCCTTCGCGGTCTTGCGGTGGTCTGGCTTGGGGAAAACTAGAGAAGGGTCCCGCGACCCAAGCTCTCACTTGTCGCCCGTGTACCGGTGTGCCACGGATTGGCTGCAAGCAGTGCCGGCCAATGCCACAAGCACTGCCTGCCTTCCAGCCAAGCCACGGCACACCCAAGCGCATCCTGCGACAACTTGGGCATCCTGCGGAGACTCTATTGGGCAGGTGGCCCTAAGATAGCAGTCCCGTGCGCCAATGCAAGAGGCCGGGACACCGTTTCCTCATAACAAGAGACGGGGGTCAATCCCCCGTCAGGAGTGGTGCGATCCGCTGCAACAGCTCCGCGGGCGCGATCCCCCGGATCAAGAATCGCTTCTGCGCAGTCGTCTCCCCGGAGAGCAACTCGATTTGGGACTTGCGGAGCGAAAGCTGCTCGGCCAGCAGTGCCACGAGGGCCTTATTGGCCTTGCCCTTCTCTGGGGCCTGGGTGACGGAGACCTTGAGCATCCCGCCGTGGTGGCCGCGGATTCCGTTGCGCCGGGCACCGGGGTGGGCACGGATGGGGAGGATCGTTCCCTCGGCGTGCGGTTCCAGGGCAATCATCCCTCGGGCCCCTCGAATAGCGCCGAACCGATGCGCACGATCGTCGCCCCCTCTTCGATCGCCGCCTCGAAATCCCCGCTCATCCCCATGGAAAGCTCGTCCAAAGAAACCCGGCCGGGGCAACTCGGCCTGAGACGATCGCGAAGCTCTCGCAGGGCGGCGAAATCGCGCCGGGCCCGCTCTGCCCCCCCTTCCAGACCCGCCATGCACATCAGCCCGCGGACCTCGATGTGCTCCAGCCGGGCCAGCTCCTCCAAGAACGGCTCCACCGCGGCCGGGTCGAACCCGTGCTTGGCCCCCTCGCCCGACACGTTGACCTCCAGGAGCACGGGCACGCAAAGCGACAGCTCCGCGGCGATGCGATCGACGGCCTCGACGAGCGTTGGGCTGTCGGCCGACTGGAGCGTATGGACGAGCGGGAGGGTGCGGCGGACCTTATTGCGCTGGAGCGTGCCGATCATGTGCCAGCGGATGGGCAGATCGGCCAACCGGGCTGCCCGCTCCCAGAGTTGCTGAGGCCGGCTCTCGCCCAGGTCGCGGCAGCCGGCTTCGACCAAGGCGCGGATCGCGGGCTCGCCGGCCGATTTCGTCACTGCCACCAGCTTGACTGCCTCGGCGGTGCGGCCACTCCGCGCCGCTGCATCGGCGATCTGTTGGCGGACTCGGGCCAGGTTGTCGCGGATAAGCTGGATGAATTCAGGCATGACGCACAGGCTACGGAGAAGCCATTAATCCTCAACCACGGTGACGCGGGCGCGGTGGGCATTGCCCAACACGATGCAGGAATCGAATCGCCGGACCAGCCGGACGACCTCCTGCGGCTTGGCCAGCGGGGCCATTTGGAGTTGCTCGACCAGCGACTCGTCCAACCGGCTGAGCAGGTACAAGTCGGCGTGTTCCAGCGCTGCCGCCATTTGGACCGCGGCCAGCGCGTCTGGGGGACATTCCTCGGAGATTTGCCGCAGGGCGGCCTCACGGGACGGGCTCTCGGCCAGGCGCTGGACCGCGGGTCCCGGCTCGTCGGCCAACTCGCAGCACAGGGCGATGGCCCCCCCGTCTTCGACCAAAGGCATGGCGGCGGCCAGGGCACGGCCCACGTTCTGCCAGGTCTGCTGGGGGGCCGTTCCCTCGATGGCCGCCACGACCAGACTCGCCCGGCGGGGCACGGACCAGCTCCAGGCCGCGTCGTACAACTCCGCGGCGCGGCGCCGCACGGCGGCGAAGTGCCCCGCCACCACGTGCAACACCTGATCGCCGGGTCCGGGCACGAGTTGGATCGTGAAGCTCAGGCCCAAGAGCCAGCCGACTTCGTCGCACTCTTGGGCCCGGGACTTCTTGCGAGGCCGCCGCGCGTCGTGGGACTCGGCCAAGCGGAACCGCTGGAGGGTCTTTTCGTCGGAGAAGGCGGGGAACACGGCGCCATGGATGCCGTGGTCGATCGCCGTCTGGTGGTTGCCGAGGCAGCCGATCGGGAGCACGACGTCCGCATCGACGATCGCCCGGTTCAAGAAGACCGGATTGCCGCGGTCCGAGGAGGCCAGATACGCCAGCCGCTCCCGGTTATGGGGATCGTGCGTGGCCACGGTGACATCCCGGCCCAGGGGCGCTGGCAGCGACCGGCACGGGTCTTGAACCCCGCGGGCCGCGTCGCCCTGAGTCCGAAGCACGGTCACGCCTGCGGGATCGACGCCGGACTGGACCAGGCTGGCGATCACGGCGGCAACGACGTCGGCGGCCTGCGGAACGCCTTCCTCCAGGGCGAGCACAACCCGGTCGGCCGGGGTCATAGCGCGGCGAAGGGGTGGATAGTCCAGCGGCTCGGCCAGAGCGGCGGCGACGGCGCCCGTCAGGTCGGCCAAGGGCGGCTGGGCCGGCGTGCCGCACTCGACCACCTGGACGTTCTCGGGCCAATCCAGACGGAGGGTGGACCCGGCGCCGTACCGCAAGACGGAGAACATCTGGGGAAATACGCAAACGGGGAGGACCAGCAAAACAGAGCCGCGCTGCCTCTCATTATCGGGCCACACGGCCATCGGTCAAGAAGTCGAGCTTTACGCAGGTTGCGGGTTTGCGAATAATGGCTTTGCCACGGTTTGGATGACAGAGGACAAACAAATGAAAACACGACGACTACCGGCGGAGCCGGTGCGGTCTTTGAGTTGGGGGATCCTGCTGACCGCGGGCCTTGTGGGACTGGTCTCGTGGACCGGCTGCCGGCCTGCCGATCCGGGAGCCGCCGCTCCCGCGGACGCCGCCAAGAAGGATTCCGGCGCCAGCGGCGACACCGGCGGCGCCACGGGCAACACTGGCGCCGCAGCGTCCGAATCCGGCAAGCGGCCGGGCGCAGCCGACGCGTTGCCGGCGGGCGAGAGTTCTGCCGAGCAGGTCCTCGATGCCATGGTGCGGGCCTACCGCAGCGCGCGGACCTATAGCGACCGCGGCATCCTGCGTTTTGACGAGACGGTCGGTGGAGAGAAGCGGGAGCGGCCCTTCGACTACGCGGTCGTGCTGGAGCGCCCCAACAAGCTCCGCATGCACGCGATGCGCGGCGTGGTGGTATGCGACGGGCTCAAGTACCACGCCCACTTCCCGGACCTGGCCGAGCAGTTGGTCGAGCGTCCGGCCCCAGGCCAAGTCACGATCAAGCACATCTTGGACGACGCGATTTTCAACGGGGCGGTCTCCGAGGGGGCTCCGACCTACTTCTCGACGGTCCCGCCGCAACTAGTGCTCCTTCTGGCCAAGGACCCGTTGAAGACCCTCCTCCACGCATCGCGCAAGACGTCGCTCTTGACGCCCGAGAAGATCGGCCCGGACGAATGCTGCCGCGTGCAGTTGGACCGTCCCGACGGAAAGGCGGTTCTCTGGATCGACCGGCGGCAGGGGATTCTGCGGCGGATCGAGTATCCTATCGACCAGTTGCGCAAAGAGGCCGCCGAGCAGAAGGTGGACCTGCAATCGCTGGTGGGCGAGTTCCAGGACGCACAGCTCGACGTCCCCATCGACGAAAAGGCGTTCCAGATCGAGGTTCCCGCGGGAATCAAGACCGCGGACTGTCTGATGCCGCCGCCGCTTCTGCTTTTGAGAAAGCCGACGCCGGACTTCCGCTTCGTCGGGTTGGACAACAAGCCGGTCGACCGCTCGACCGTGCAGGGGAAGGTGGCCGTGCTGGAGTTCTGGAATACCTCCTGCGATCCTTGGCGCGACACCATGGCCCTGGTGGAGAAGGTCTACCAGAAATACCGCGACAACCCCAAGGTCGTCTTCCTCGCCGTGAGCGTGGACGGCAAGGACGTGCAGGACAAAGACCTCCAGGCCAAGATGAGTCAGTGGCAGGTGACCATTCCCATCGCCCGGGACCCGGATCAGGACGCGGGCAGGAAGTTCGGCATCTCGCCGATCCCGGCCGTGTGCATCATCGGCCCCAGCGGGACGGTGCAGGACTACTCCGAGGGATACGGGCCGTCGCTGGGGGCCGACCTGGCGGCGAAGATCGACAAGCTCCTGGCCGGCGAGGACATCACTCAGGAGCCCATGCGCCGCTGGGCAGAAGACCGCAAGAAGTACACCGCCTCGTTGGAAAGCTGGACCAGCCAGGAGCTGTATCTGATCCCGGGGCCGGACGCCCTGGAGACCGCCGAGGTGAAGATCGCCGAGCCGACCAAGCCCAAGGCGTTCTCGCTCACCTCGCTGTGGAAGTGCCCGGGGCTGAAATCGCCGGGCAATCTGCTGGTGGTGGCGCAGACCAGCGGATCGCCGAAGCTGCTGGTCATCGACGGCTTCACCACCGTCACCGAGGTCGGCCTGGACGGCAAGAAGGGGACTTCCCATCCGCTGGACATCGCTCAGCAGGAGGTCGTCACTTTCCTTCGGACGGCGACCGATCCGGGCGGGAAGCGCTACTTCCTCGCGTCGGGGAGCGCAATGCCGCGTATCCACCTGTTCGACGAGAACTGGAAGCGTCTCTTCAGCCTGCCGGAGGCGCCGGACGCCGCGCCGCCCCAGGTCGCCGACGCCCAACTGGCCGACCTCGACGGCGACGGAACGCCCGAGATCGTGGTCGGCTACTTCGGGGCAGGCGGCGTCCGGGCCTTCTCGCTCGACGGCAAGCCGCTGTGGCACAACCAGGAAATGAAGGAGGCGTCGCGGGTGACCGTCGCGAACGACGCGGCGGGCCAGCGGATCCTGCTCTCGACGACCCAGCGGGGGCCCCTCTTGGCCCTCGATGCCAAGGGGAAGGCCCTCGGAGACTTTGGGCCGGACCGGGCGTTTATCTCGATCGCGGCCGCCGATCTGGACGGCAATCAGAAGCCCGAGCTGTGCGGCGTTGTGCTGCTCTCGGATTCCACCACTCGGGTCGCCGTCTGTCTTGGCCCGAAGGGGGAGGAAAAGCAGACGTACACGCTTCCGGGCGGGCGCTTGCCCGGAGGGATCGAGCAGATCGTGCCGGGCCGTCTGAGGGCGGACGGGGCGGGGTGCTGGCTCTTGCCGGCGGCCGACGGGTCGATCCATGTGCTGGGCGCAGACGGTCAGTTGGTGGACCGGTTCAACTACGGCGACTTCCTGACCGGCCTGGAGACGCTGGTCCTGGACGGCCGGCCGGTTCTGGTCGTGGCCGCGGGCCAGGGTCTTGAGGCATGGCGGGTCGAATGGCCGGAGCGGCCGAAGTGAGCCGGCCGGGGGGCCCGCTAGTCTTGCGGCCCGCGCGCGCTGGCTCAGCACGTAAGAAACCGAGATTGGCCTTCTGCGGGTATTGACAAGGTTCCTGGCGCGTCCATAATACCGTAGGATTGGGTTGAGTGGAAGAGATCGTCTAACCAGCAACTTATGGACCCTATCGTTCGTTCGCGAACGGTAGGAGACTCATGAAAGGCCGGAGGGAAGTCTGTGGTCCCTGCGGCCTTTTCTCCTTTGCAGACCAGGGAGATCTGCCGTGGCAGGCGTCGCAGCAGTGTTCATCGACGGAGGATACCTCGACAAAGTTCTGCACTTTGACTTTCCCAAGCGTTCACGCCAGAACTGATATCGCAGATTGGCCGGACGTGAGACGGCCACGCTCCCACTTTACACACCACGTTGTCTAGGCCCCGCCGTCGATCCGTCAGACGGGCGCCTTCCCAGGGATAGGAGAGCCGAAATGAGCCAGACCGCCGCGTCCATGGAACTGTGGCTGCAAAGGTTGCTGGGGGCCGCGCCGGACGCCCCCAAGATGTCCTTGCAGCAGTATCTCGACGGGATTCCTCAGTTGGACCACTTGGCCGACCTCCCGCGCGGCACCGTGGTCCTCGTACGCGGCGACGTGGACGCCAAGCCCGGCCCCAAACCAGGCGACGGCGACATCCGTCTGCGGTCTATGGAACAGACCCTCCGCTACGGGCAAGAAAGGGGCTGGGTCCAAGTGATCTTCGGCCACATCGGCCGCGACCCCAAGGGCTCGCTCGGCAAGGTGCGGGCTAGGCTGGCCGACATCCTCGGCTGCGAGGTCGGATGGATTGCCGACTGGCTCGATCCGGCGACCGCGACCGTCCTGGACGATGCCGCGCGCACGATCAAGGCAGCAGCCCCGGGGAGCGCGATCGTCCTGGAGAACACGCGGAAGTACGAGATCGAAACCGCCCTTTGGAAGACCAAGCCGGACGGGATTCCCGCGGTCGCCCCGAAGCTGGCCAAGCTGGCCAACGAGTGTGCGGAGAAGATCGGCCGGGTTTACGTCAATGAGGCGTTCTCGGCCGGCAGCCTGGACAGCTCCACGACCGTGGTGCCGGCGGCGATGGACCGCGTGTGCTTGGGCAAGTACGTGGCGGACCAGTTCTTCGGGCCCTTGATCGACTGTCTCGGCGCACAACTGGTCGTTTCCAGCGGCCTGAAGATCGACAAGCTCGACGACCTGGAGGCGATGATCGACCGCGGCAAGATCCGCTGGGTCTTCACGGCCGGGTCGCTGGCCTGCGGACTGAAGAAGGCCGCGGCGGAGTTGGAGGGCAAAGAGTTCTCAATTGGCGTGGCCGAGGCCCCCGCGCACAGCGACAAGCCGTATTTCATCCCCCGCTCCCGCGTCGAGCAGGCCAAGAAGCTCATCGCCGAAGGCCGCCAGAAGGGGATCGAGTTTGTGATGCCCGTGGATTTCGTGCTCCAGGACGGCCGCGTCTCGGAGACGATCGGACCGGCCGATCAGCAGCTCGACGTGGGCCCGGCGACGGGCGCATTGTTCGAGAAGAAGATCGGCGAGTTCCTCGCGGCGGCGAAGAAGCCCGGGGAGCCGGCCGTGGCCTTTCACAACGGGGTCTTGGGGATGTTCGAGGACCCGCGGTTCGAGGCGGGCACGCGGCGATTCATGGCCCAACTGAAGCGGATGACCGATGCCGGCGTGAAGGTCTACGTGGGCGGCGGCGAAGGCGGCAAGGCCCTGGAGAAGTACGGCCAGCCGGATTGGGTCACGCACAATTTCACGGCCGGCGGGACGGTGCTCAACGCTTTGGGAAGCGAGCCGGTGCCTTACCTGATGGCCCTTTGGATGGCCGCGCGGGGGAAGAGGTAGGCGCCCGGCGGAAAGCGGAAA
>CAYGZI010000118.1:0-12103 GCA_964354245.1 uncultured Planctomycetaceae bacterium | reverse complement strand
CCGGTTCCCGTAACGGCTCGTCTGCCGCCTGGGGGGACTGGAAGCGCGGGCCGGCATCTGCTAGACTAATGATCCGTCGTAGGACTTCCGAAGTCTCGAAGACTTCGGAAGTCTGCGGGCGAGCATTCCCCCGAGCCAGCCTACCCGTCGCCCCGGCGACGTGCTCATATCCCCCCGACTGCCACGCCGACAATAGATATCAGAAGGTGCCCTTCTGATGAGCCGAGTCCTGCGGATCTGCCGGAAAGGGTTGTTCCGCCTGCCCGCGCTGGCGGCGGTCGCCCTTCTCGTCGTGGGCCTCTTTCTCGTCGTCGGTTTCTCTGCCGGGCTGGGCGTCCCGCAAGGCGGCCCCGAGCCGTTGAGCTGCTGCGTCGCCCGTGCGGAGTTCGTCCACGATCTTTCGGCCAAGGGAGAGATCGAAAGCGCCGCCCACACCGAGGTCCGCTGCGAGGTCCGGACCGGCCACGACTCTTGGGTCAGAATCCTGGAGGTCGTGCCGGAAGGGACGCGCGTCGAGGCCGGCGATTTCCTCGTTCAGCTCGATTCGACGAAGCTCCAATCCGATCGCGGCCAGCAGCAAATCGTCTGCGAGCAGGCCCAAGCGGAGCTGATCCGCTGCCGAAGCGTCTACGAGTCCGCCCGGACGGCCGAGCGCGACTACCTTCAAAGCGAGTACGTGCTCGGCCGGCAGGAAGTGGACCTGGGCCTGTTCGTCGCCCAAGACCGCGTCCGCCGGGCCCAACAGACCCTCGAGGCCAGCCGGAAGCTGGAGGCCCAGGGCTACATTACCGGCCAGCAGTTGCGGGCCGACCAGTTCGCGGTGCAGTCCGCCCAGACCGATCTGCGCATGGCGCAGACCAAGCTGGGCGTCCTGGAGAACTGCACGAAGCGCAAGAAGCTCACCGAGCTCAAGAGCGCCGTGGCGGCCGGCAAGGCAAAGCTGGCGGCCGCCCAAGCCAACGCCGCGCTGAACCGCCGGCAGCTCGCCGACCTGGAGGACCAGATCCGCAAGTGTACGATCCGCGCGCCCGTCTCGGGCACGGTCGTGCTGGCCCACATGTTTCACAACGACCACAGCCACATGGTCGAGCCGGGCGAGACGGTCCACGAGCGGCGGGTCCTGGTGCGGCTCCCCGATTACCGCCGCATGCAGGTCCAAGCCAAGATCGCCGAAGAGAAGATCGCCTTCGTCAAGCCCGGGCTGCCCGTGACCATCAAGCTGGAGGCCTTCCCGGAAGTCGAGCTGCGCGGAAAGGTGGTGACGGTCAACGAGTACCCCGACATGGAAGACTGGCACGGCCCGGACGTGAAGCAGTACAAGACAACGGTCGCGATCGACGCGCCGCTGGAGGGCATGCGGCCGGGGATGACGGCCGAGCTGACGATCCGCGTCCAGCGCCTGGAGCGCCAGTTGCAGGTGCCGTCTCAAGCCGTGCTGCGCCGCGGAGGGAAGCCTTACTGCATCAGTTTCGACCGGGGCCGCTTTGCGGCCCACCAAGTATCGCTCGGCCCCACGAACGGAACCACCACGGTGATCCGCGCCGGACTCCAGGAGGGCCAGAGAGCCGTCTTGATCCCCGGGCTCTACCGCGACAAGGTTGACCTGCCCGAGGTGCCGGACGAGAAGGGAATCCTGCCGCGGAACGGCCGCGCGGGGCCCGACCGGATCGCCCAGACCCAGTAGGACAGGCATCTACCGCGCCAAGACCACGAGACGCTGCTGAGGGCGCTAGCCGCGGCAGCGGCGTCCGCAGCCACTCTGGGAATCCGGGACACGATGAGCGAAAGGAGATCGCAGCGATGGGACGGCAACTCAATCGGCGGGTCTTGCTCCGGCGCGCTCTGGCCGGCGCAGGAGGGATCGTCATCCTCCGCAACAGCCGCTCCGCCCGAGGCGCTCCGGCCAACGGGAAGCTGAACGTCGCAATCGTCGGCGTCAGCGGCCGGGGGTCGGCGTTCGTGGGCTCCATGCCGGCCATGGAAAACGTGGTGGCCCTCTGCGACGTCAACCAAAAGCGGGCTGCCGGCGCGTTTGGGCAGCTCCCCAAGGCAAAGCCCTACGCCGACTTCCGCAAGATGCTCGACCAGATGCACCGCCAGATCGACGCGGTCGTGGTGGCCACCCCCGATCACACCCACGCCGTCGCGTCGGCCGCCGCGATCCGGGCGGGCAAACACGTCTACACCGAAAAACCGCTCACCCGCACCGTCCGCGAATCGCGCCGATTGCGGGAACTAGCCCGGGAGCACAAGGTCGCCACCTCGATGGGCAACCAGGGCACTGCCAGCGGTCCGTTCCGGCGCGCGCTGGAGCTGATCCGCGACGGCGCCCTCGGGCGGATCCAAGAGGTCCACGCGTGGAACGACCAGGGCGGGGCGGGCCTGGCCAAGCCTCCGGAGGGCGAGGAGCCCGTCCCTTCGTATCTCGATTGGGACCTGTGGCTGGGCCCGGCACGGCAGCGTCCCTTCCATCCCCGGTGGCTGGCATGGCACGGGTGGCGCGACTTCGGCACGGCGAACCTCGGCAACTGGGCCTCGCACACGCTTAATCTGGCCTTCATGGCACTCAAGGTCGATTCGCTCTGGCGCGCCGGTGCCGGCGCGAAGCCCATCCTCCGCGTCGAGGCCAAAGTCCGCGAGATCAACCGCGTCTCGTTCCCGCGGTGGGAACAGGTCCGCTGGGAGATCCCCGCCCGCGGCGACCTGCCGCCGTTGCCGATCACTTGGCACAACGGGAGCAGCGCCCCGGGCATGCGCGACCAACTGGAGCGGCTCCTGGGGCGCGGACTCGATTGGGGCGACAAGGGGGCCAAGAAGTGGGCCGATTGGGCCGGGTGCCTGATCGTCGGCACCGAGGGGAAGATCTACGCCACCGCCCACAACGCCACGTTCACCATGCTGCCCGAGGAGAAATTCGCCGGCGTCCAGAAGGGACGGCCCGAGAAGGTCGATCCGTCCCGCGGCCACGAGCAGGATTGGCTTGCGGCCTGCCGGGACGGCAAGCCGGCGTGGGCCAGTTACGACTACGCCGGGCCGCTCACCGAGTTCAACATGCTCGGCAACGTCGCCACGCAGTTCGAGGGGCCGCTCGACTACGACCCGCTGGCCGGCAAGATCGCAAACCACCCCGAGGCCGACAAGGCCCTCGGCTCGGAGTATCGGCAAGGCTGGTCGCTGTAGGCAGACCCAGGGGACGGGAGAATGCGGGTCGAAGAATGCAAATTGCAAAATGCAAAATGCAAAATGCAAATTGAGCGTAAAGACTGACTACTGGTTATGGGTCAATTTGCAGTTTGCCTTTTTCAATTGTCAATTTGCAGTCGACCCGTCCCGTACCTGTCCCATCTCAGGAGAGCAAACGTGTTGACCCGTCGCATCGGACCGAGCGTATTCGCCGGCGCCGTGGCACTCTGCTGCGCTTCGGCCATGGCCCTGGAGGAGATCCCCAAACACCAGGCCAAGCAGATTGAGGATGCGGCCCCCGCCAAGGCCCGCGTTGCGCCCAAGAACCCTCGCCGGGTGCTGATCTGGGTCACGCCCGAGCACCTCATGGCCAAAGACCCTCACAAGGGCTACAACATCCCTTACGCGGCCCACGCCATGAAGACGCTGGGCGCCAAGACCGGGGCCTTCGAGCCCGTGGTCAGCCAGGACCTCGCCTCGTTCTTGCCCGAGAGCCTGAAGCGGTTCGACGCCGTCGTGCTCTGCAACGCGTCGGGGCCGTGGATGACGCCCTCGGACGAGGCCATGGGCCGACTCGAAACGCTGGGGACCGATAAGCCTTCGGTCGAGCAGGTCCTGCGCAAGGGCTTCGTCGAGTGGCTCCGCGGCGGCTGCGGCGTCGTGGGTTTCCACTTCGCCATAGGGGGAAATCCCCAATGGCCGGAGTTTAAGGAAATCCTTGGCGCCGGCTACTCGGGCCACCCGTGGAACGAGGAGGTCGGCGTCAGGGTCGAGGAGCCGGGGCATCCGGTGCTGGCCGCGTTCGGCTCGAAGAAGGGATTTCGCGTGGCCGACGAGATCTTCCAGTTCACCAAGCCATATTCCCGCGACAACCTCCGCGTGCTCCTGTCGTTGGACACCGCGACCACCAACATGGGCGTGAAGTGGATCGACCGGACCGACAACGACTTTGCCCTGGCCTGGGTGAAGCCGTTCGGCCAGGGCCGCGTCTTTTATACGGCCTTGGGCCATCGGACGGAACTCTTCTGGAACCCGATGCTCCTGGCCTTCTATCTCGACGGGATCCAGTTTGCCACCGGCGACCTCGATGCCCCGACCGCGCCGCGGACCGACCGGCCGGCAAAGCCCGGGGCTCAGTAGCACAGGCTTCCGAGTAGCACAGGCTTCCAGCCTGTGTCTGAATGGGGTTGCGTGATTGCCGGAGATTGTTCGTAGTACCGGCTTCAGCCGGCCGATACGCTGGATCGGACTCCAGCCGGCTATAGCCGGTACTACGAACGTGTGCTGTCTCCTGGAATCGCGAAAGGTCATTTGGATAAGACAGGCAAGATGCCTGTCCTACGAGGCGCGCTCAGCGCAGCGATGCCGTGGATGGCCGCGACGCCTCAAGGAGTCTCGGCGAGCCGGCCTCAGCAGGGGCCGGCGGGGCGGGCTTGGCGCCAAAGAGCGACCACTGGTTGAGCCTGGCCGCCGCACGGGCGGCACGCCCAGCGGAGTCCGGGGACGCCGATCCGGCGTTTGCCGACTTCTCCTTGGCCGAGGAGCCGCTCCCCTTGGAGTCCTTCTCGGGCCCGGACGACGCCGGCGGGGCTTTCTCGGGCGCCGCTTCTCCGCCCGACTGAGAGATCACCTTGGATCCCTTGATCGTCAGGCGGATCGGCCGCAGGGCAGAGGCTGCCGCCTTGTCCGCGGTCTTGGGCTGCGCTCCGCCGGACGCGGGCGACGTTCCCTTGGCAGAGCCCGCCCCGGTTCCCAGTTTCGCCACGATCACCGGCTCCACGGCCGGCCGGGTGGCCGAGGCGTGGGACCCGGGCCACGCTCCCTTGGCCGCTTTTGCCGGGCCGGGTGCTCGGATGCGGAGGGCTTCGGGCGGAGTGGCCGACTTCGAGGCGGGAAACTTCAGCGAGAGGTGGATCGGCTTCGGTCCAGGCGTAGAGGAAGGCGAGGACGCCGCCCCGGCGGCAGACTTCCCCCCGGCCGGCGATTCGCCCGGGGATCCCACGGTCACTCGAATCGTCTCCCGGGCCGAGGCGGGGGTTTGGCGACTGGGCGTCAGTCTCAGCTCCACCGGACCTCGCTTGTCGACCGTTGGCTGCGGACCTGCCGCGGTCAGGCTGGACGGACCGCCGACCATCGCATCGTCCTGCAAGACCGCCTCGCCGGGCGGCGATCCGTCCGTAGCCTGGGCATCTTCGCCTTCGGGCTCCTCTGGCGTGCCGACATCTTGCGCGATCTCGATTCTCTCGGCGATCGAGCGGCTCGGCTGCCCAACCGCGGCGTTGTCTTCCGGTGGGTCTTGCACCGGCGGCTCCTCGACCGGCGGCTCCCGGGCAGGCGGACCCTGGGGAGCGGGCTCGTCGTCGAACACTTGCGGCCGCGGGAGTTCCCCGACACCGGGCGGGCCAACCCGCAGCCGGATCGGTGCGGCGTCGTCATCGCCAACCGGCGCACGAGTTTCTGGAACACCGGGGCTCGCATCGGGCTCGGCCGTCCGATGCGCCGAAGGCCCTTGATCGCCTGCCGGTTCATTGCCGATCGGCACTCGCCAGACCGGCGGCTGGTCGACGAACAATCGAAGCCTGGGCTGAGCTTGCGCGGAAGGCCCGTTTTCGGACGGGGCGTCCTCCCTCAACGCAGGCTCGGGGACGCGGTCAGCGGGTGGCTTCTCTTCGCGCACCTCTTGACCGACCGGCCGGGGCTCCTCGGTAAGCCCCTCATTGCCTGGCCGCTCGGGTGGTCGCGACTGGCCGTCGAGCCCGGGTTCAACCGCCGGGCCCGAAGGCGTGGGGACCGAGTCCAGAGCGGCGGGCCCGCGGACCCCAGTCGGCGGAACCGCACGCGAAGGGGGGCCATTGCGCTGGGGTGCGGCGAGATAGCGCCGCGGGCTCCGTGCGCCGGGTTGCCAGCCTTTGCGTTCGTCCTGTTCCTTGACCGGAGGCCGCGGAGGGGCCTGCACCCCGTCGGGGTCGCCGTCGATCCGGGCTCCGGGGATCCTGACCACCATGGCGCGATCCGGCTGGGGCGTCACACCGACCCCCTCTTCCCCTAAGCACGCCGCAGACAGGCCGAGCAGCCCGATGGCCGCGACCAGTCCGCCGCCCCCCCGCCAGACCGGCCGCTGGCGCTGACAGTCAGGCGCTTGCAGGCGGCGGCGTGGTCCAACAATCATGACGGCTTCTTCCACAAGCTTCCCCCCAAACCGGGGACCCGTCCAAAGACGAGATCCAAGCGTGGCATGTCACGGTAATTCTCGTATCGGGGTTAGCGCAACGGAGTGTTGAGCAAAAGGTGACGATTGTCCGGAATGTGCGGGGAACAACGAGTTTGCAGAGGTTGCTCGTTGTAGCGAAAGTGCCGGCGCCGGCCCGTCCATCCTCGGCGGCAAGATTGATTGCGAGTCTCACCGCACCTCAGTCAGAAGAAGCCCCCCATTCCTGGTGCATCGAGTACCAGCCGACTTGTGGGCTGACCGATCCGGGCAGTTCACGCGAATCTGCCCATCACCCGATCCATCAGGCGGGGAAAAAGCCGGTTGGCAATCCACACCACCTTGCCCAAGGCGGACGGGATGACCTCGTGATCCCCGCGGCGGATCGCTTGCACCGTCTTCCGGGCAACGTACTCGGCGCTCACTTGCCCGACCTTGCGCCAATTGGGTTGGCCCTTGCTCTCGATGAGGTGGTGGAAGAACTCGGTCCGCGTGGTGCCCGGGCTGACCAGCAGGACGTCGATGCCGTGGCGCGAAAGCTCTGTCCGCAACGCCTCGCTAAAGCCGCGCAGGGCGAACTTGCTGGCGCAGTACTCGCTGCTGCAAGGGATGGCCCGATGGCCCAGGATCGAGCCGACGTTGACCACGATGGAGTGCTTCGCCCCGCCGAGCAGTGGCAGGGCCAACCGGGTGAGCTCGACGGGGGCGAAGAAATTGACCTCCATGATCCGGCGCAGCCGTGCCGGATCGGCTTCCGCGAACGGTCCGAGCGCCCCAATGCCCGCGTTGTTGACCAGGATCTCCAGACCGCCAAACCGCGCAATTGCAGCTTCGACGGCACGCTGCCGGGTCGCCGGGTCGGTCACGTCGCCCGGCACGGCTTCGGCCTCGCGCCCCATCGCGCCGATCTGGGCAACGAGCCGGCGGAGCCGATCCTCGCGGCGGGCCAGGAGCACGAGGTTGGCGCCCGCCCGGGCCAGCTCGACGGCGATCGCGCGGCCGATCCCGCTGGTGGCTCCGGTCACGAGTGCCGTCTTGCCTTGGATTTCGCGTCTGGCCATACAAGCTACCAGCTATCAGCTATCAGCTATCAGCCATCAGCTACCAGCGTTCAGCCATCAGCTACCAGCGTTCAGGTACCAGCCATCGGCCTTTAGCTTTCTGATGGCTGACGGCTGACGGCTGAAAGCTCGGCGCCGGCGCCGTTGGCGCGGCGCCGGATCACGCACTCGTCGCCGTGGATGCGGCCCAGGTGCTTCTGCGGAATGCGGCAGTGGATCACCACGCGCGAGTCGCGGAACTGCTTGGACAGGACCTCGCCGTGGGCCGCCAGATAGGCCATCAGCCGGCCGTTGCCCGCATCCAGCTCGATGTCCACGTCGAGGAACGTGCGGCTGAGGGCCTCGCTGACTGCCGCGGCCAGCGGGCCAAAGCCCGTCCCCGAGCGGGCGCTCGTCGGCACGGCGTTGGGGTAGCGGCTCAGCAGCCCTTGCAGCCGGGCGCGGTCGGCCAGGGCGTCGATTTTGTTCAGCACGAGGAGGGTGTCCTTGGCTTGGAGGCCGATCTCTTCGAGCACCTTGTAGGCGGCGCTGATTTGCTCCAGCACGGCGGGATTGGAGGCGTCGGCCACGTGCAGAAGCAGGTGGGCCTGCCGCGCCTCTTCCAGCGTGGCCTGGAAACTGGCGATCAGGTGGTGCGGCAGATTGCGGATGAAGCCGACCGTGTCGCTCAACAGGACCGGGCCCCAGCCGGGAAGCTGCCAGCGCCGGGTGCGGGTATCGAGAGTGGAAAACAGGGCGTCCTGCGTGAGGACGTCGGCCCCGGTCAGCCCGTTGAGCAACGTGCTCTTGCCGGCGTTCGTATAGCCGACCAGGGAGACGGTCATCAGATCGCCGCGCGTGGCCACCTCGCGCTGCCGGCGGCGGTGGATCGTCTTCAGCTCGGTCCGCAGATCGTGGATCCGTCGTTCCACGAGGCGGCGGTCGGACTCGAGCTGCTTCTCGCCGGGACCGCGCAGGCCGATCCCTTTCTTCTGCCGCGAAAGGTGCGTCCACATCCGCTTCAGCCGCGGCAAGGAGTATTCCAACTGGGCCAGCTCAACGGCGAGCCGGGCCTCGTAGGTCCGCGCTCGGCCGGCAAAGATGTCGAGGATCAGCTCCGTGCGGTCCAGCACCTTCACCCCGAGCGTCTTCTCCAGGTTGCGGGTCTGGCCTGGGCTCAGGTCGTTGTCGAAGAGGACCACGTCGGCGCCGGTGTCTTCGACGAGAAACTTGAGCTCCTCGACCTTGCCCTTGCCAATGTAGGCGGTTGCGTCGGGCGCTCGGCGCCGCTGGGTGACCTGCCCGACGACGCGGGCCCCGGCCGTCTTGGCCAGCCCCGCCAATTCCTCCAGCGGCGCTCCGCAGACGGGCTGGTCGTCCAACAGGACGGCCACCAGCACGGCTGCCTCACTGACGACACCCTCCAGACGGGTCAGCTCAATCACGACGGTTCAGTTCCTCCCAGGCCAGTAAGCGTAACAGGTTCAGGGGTTTGCAGCCAGTAGTCCTTCAAGACATTTCGCGAGGCGCCAAGGTTCGCCGCGTGTACATGCGCTACCTGTGGGTAGAAACTCGAAATCGGAAGCACGAAATCCGAAACAAGCCCAAAATCAGAATGCTCAATGACTGAAACACTGGATGGTGGCGCAAGAGGCAGCCGCGACGTCTGTTTTCGATTTCGAGCTTTCCCCATTGGGATTTGTTTCGGATTTCGTGCTTCGAATTTCGGATTTCAGATTCCGTAATTGGCCGAGCCTACCCCTCGTCCCCGGCCAGCAGGTGGCAGTAACACTCGTAGCGTCGCTGGTCCAGCCGGCCGTCGGCCACGGCGTTCTTGATCGCGCAGTCGGCTTCGTGGGTGTGGGTGCAACTGGGAAACTTGCAGCGGCTCACGTAGGGGCGCAAGTCGCGGAAAAACCCGGCCACCTCCTCCGGGATGACGTCCCAAAGCTGGAACTGGCGCATCCCCGGGGTATCGACCACGCACCCGCCAAAGCACAGCGGCACCAGCCTCGCGTTGGTCGTGGTGTGGCGGCCTTTCTCGTTTTCGCTGCTGACCGCGGCGACCGCCAGGCGAAGCGAAGGATCCAGGGCATTCAAGAGCGACGACTTGCCCACGCCGCTCTGCCCGACGATCACGCTTTGCCGGCCGGCCAGCGATTGGCGCATCCGCGAGAGCCCAAAACCCGTCGCCGCGCTGAGCAAGAGGACCCGATAGCCCATCTGGCTGTAGATGCCCGCCAGCGGCATCAGGGAGACCGGGTCCACCAGGTCGATCTTGTTGATGCAGAGGATCGGCTCTGCGCGGCCCTTCTCGGCCGAGACCAACACCCGGTCGATCAGCTCGCGCTTCAGGCGCGGCTGGGCCACGCTGACCACCAAGAGCACCTGTTGGACGTTGGCCACCAGGACGTGCTGGCGCCCGCCGCTGGTGCGCGAGATACAGCCGCGGCGCGGCTCGACCCGCTCAATGACCCCCTCGTTTTGGCTGGCCCCCGGCACGGGCCGGAAGAGCACCCGATCGCCGACCACCACGACGTGCCGCTGACCGGTGCTCAGCGTCTTGAGCAGGCGCCGGGTGGCGCAGCGGTATATGGTCCCGTCCTCGGCCTGGACCGACGTGGCCAGGCCGCGCACGCTCAAGACCCGGCCGGCCAGACACCCGGCTTCGTCCACGTCCAAACGCACGCCGAACGGCGACCCGTCCTCGCCCGAGGCGGACTGGCCGGTCACGGTGCGGCGACGAGCCAGTTCCCCTTTGCCGCTGATCCGCTCGGTGCGAGAGGGGCCGTCCTCGCCCAATTCGTCCTGGTGAAACTGCTCCGTCCAGTCGGTGCGTCGCGTGCGGACGGTGCGATTCTTGCGAAACTCGGCTCGAATCTTCCGCTGCCGGCGTGCCATGCGAAGTGGGTTCTGAGCGCCTCGTGTTTACGTCCGACGGGTCGCAATGCCCGTCCTCCTGACAGGCAGGAATGCCTGCACTCCTCCTGACAGACAGGAATGTCTGTCCTCCTGACAGGCAGGAATGTCTGTCCTCCTCAAACCGGCCCGTGGCGCTTGGGCAGCGGGTCGGGCTGGTCGTTGGTGATGTCGTAGCGGGTGTCCCCGAAGTGATCGGGCTTCGAAGGCTCCCGGCCGAACTGGACCTTCGCCAGTCCGGCCCGTTCCAGCAGCGACTTGGTGAAGATGTCCTCTGCCGTCACATCGGGAGGAGGAGTGGCCCCGACCGCGCCGTTGTCCACCGGCGAGTACTGCACCATGTAGCTGTGTTTGGCGACGCGCAAAGTATCGCCCGGGTCGAGCCGCTTCTCCCCGACACGGACGCCGTTGACCTTGATGCCATTGCGGCTATTGAGGTCCTTGACGAACCAGTAGCCGCAGTTCAAGGTCAATTGACAGTGTTCCGCCGAGACGTTCGAGAATCGCAGAACGACGTCGCAACTCTCGCGGCGTCCGACCTTCAGCGACGCTTTCCGTAAGGGGATCGGGTCACCGCCTCCGAGCGGGATCAGTTCGCCGTACATGTGGTTTCTCTGGTTCCCTTGCGACGAGTCCGGGGGAATCATAGGATCGAGATGAAGAGTGCCCTCGTTAATTAGTCTAGGCGGAGACTGCATTGGCGTCAATCAATTTTCCCCCTCCAGGGCGGGGCAACGCCGATTGGCGGGCCGCCGGCCTGCGATACCACCGCCTGAGTTGGTTTTTCCGCCACAAGTTCGGCCGCCGGGTCTGGAAGATCAGCGTGGACGGCGGCTTCGGCTGCCCCAACGCCCAGGGTCCGACGGGCACCGGCGGGTGCATCTTCTGCAACGTCCGAAGCTTCAGTCCCAGCCGGCGCGGGCCGCCCCGATCGATCGCCCACCAGCTCGACGATGACGCCCGGCGCCTCCGCCAGCAACACGGGGTGGAGCACTTCGTGGCCTATTTCCAGCCGGCCACCAACACCTACGCCCCGGTCGAGCGTCTCCGCGCGCTGTACGAAGAGGCGCTGGCCCATCCGCAGGTCGTCGGGCTGGCGATCGGCACCCGGCCCGATTGTGTCCCCGACGACGTCCTGGACCTGTTGGCCGAAATCGCCCAACGCACCTGGCTGGTGGTCGAGTATGGGCTGCAAAGCGCTCACGATCGTTCGCTTGTCTGGCTCCACCGCGGGCACGACTACGCGGCGTTTCTGGACGCCGTCGGACGCAGCCATTGCCGCGGCCTGACCATTGGCGTCCACGTGATCCTGGGGTTGCCGGGCGAGGGGCGCGAGGACATGCTTGCCACCGCCCGCCAACTGGCTCGCCTGCCCATCCACTCCGTCAAACTCCACAACCTCTACGCGGTCAAGGACACTCCGTTGGCCGCTGCGGTGGCCGCAGGGGCGGTCCGGCTGCCGGGACTCGACGAATATATCGGATACGCAGCGGACTTCTTAGAAGCAATTCCGCCCGGCTGCGTGGTGGACCGGCTCTGTGGCGATGCCCCGCCCGAGTATCTCATTGCCCCAGAGTGGTGCAGGGACAAATCAGCCGTTCGGGCGGGCATCGAGGCGGAGCTGGTGCGGCGGGATTCGTGGCAAGGGAAGCTCATATAAAGCCGCGACCGGTGGTCGTGGTCCCATTGGAAACGCGATGCCCGGCGCGAACCCGCGGTTCACCCTCTTCCCATCCCTCATCGCCGCGATTAT